>SHAT01000006.1 GCA_004213175.1 Pseudomonadota bacterium
GGCTTGAGTGCAGAAGTGCTAAAACGCCTCGGAAGTATACAGGGGCAATTGTGGGAGTCGTGGGACGAATTGCTGAATGCAGTTAATGTTTCTCCTCAGGAAGTCTCTGTGGATGCATTGAGGGAACTGCTCCGCAAACATGCTTTGGGTAACCCTCAAATTTTACGGGATGATGAATTTGGAAAAATCTGGTTTCAGCAGGATTATCGATTTGAGACTCCAAAGGCACAGATGATGTTCAGGATAAATTCAACTGAAGTTTATTCTTCACCGCGTAATGCAGTCTTGTCACAACTTTATACTGACGCCATTCGTGAAGGTTTCAATGAATTTGGCTATCCAGTTAGACTTGCAGGTTTGGAATACGGGATCAACGTTGATAAGGAAGGAATAAATCTGACTTTCAGCGGATACTCCGATAGAATCCCGGAACTGGTAAAAACTGTTGCGGATAGATTGAAAAAAATATCAATTGACCAAAAAACCTTCAAAACACTAAAAGAAATTCGTCTACGACGTTACCAAAATTTTCATTTCCGCCAACCCTATCAGCAGGCATTTTATTTTCGTAATTTGTTTCTGGAAGGTAGGAAATTTTCAATTTTCGATTATGAAAAAGAAATTAAGAAAATAAAACTGAAAGATTTAAAAAAATTTGCGAATAAACTTTACAGTAGAATTTATATTGAAGGATTGGGATACGGGAATCTCCGTGCTGAAACTGTGAGTGAGGCTGCGGAAGTGCTGCGGATAAAATTATCAGCCAAACCATTAGCTAAATCAAAACGTTTTAAAAACACAGTTCGTCAAGTAAATGCAGGAGCTTCATATACTTTCACCCGTAAAATGAAGGTTGAAAATTCTGCCGTGGTAACTGACATTCAAGTTGGACAGAGAAGTCCTGAATTGCAGACTATATTAATGGTAATAGAAACCTTGATGCAGCCTCAGTTTTATAATGATCTGCGCACCAGTCAACAACTGGGTTATATTGTTAATTCTGGTATGAGCGTACTCGAAAAAACTTTAGGTCTGGTCTTTATTATTCAGTCAGGTGAATACAATACAGAAACGTTGGAGCAGCGGATTGGTGTATTTCTCGAAAAATTCAATGATTCTTTAAGGGGAATGACTGATGCAGAACTTAACAGGATAAAAAAATCAGTTCTAAATAGTAAATTACAGAAAACAAATAGCGTAACAGCAGAAGCAGGAAGGTTATTCAATCTTGCCTTTGAACAAAATGCGGAATTTGATGTCAACAGTCGAGAAATAAGAGCTCTTGAAAAACTTACCCGCGAAGACATTCTGGATTTTGTAAATAGTTATCTGCTTACATCAAAGCAGCGAAAATTGATTTTAAGGATGAGTGGTAAAGATCATGAAGCTGGAAATTCTGCAGGTGAACTTATTTCTTCAACTGCAAAATTTAAAAAACTTTATGCCTGCCCTCAGCATTGTTTGCCGTGATTTTTGCAAATAAAAATTTTGGTAAAGAATCAAATCTAGAAAAAAATCAGGGTTGTGGTATGAAGTTTGCGAGAGTTTATTATGAGTCCTTTAATTATTAACTAACTCAATATTAAAATGCTTAATGAAAAAGGTGTCAGCCTAAGAGTAGATTCACACAAACGTATTGGTGTTACTGACGTTATAAATATGCTGAAAGGATTGCGCAGTGAAACCGTAATTGAGATAGTCCAAAACTCTGAATCGACTGAAAATAAATATGACATTGAACAGACGCAATCGTCGTTTTCCCCGACAGTCATGAGTGAAAACTCTTCTTTTGTAAAAGGAAATACTGATTTGCCTCAGATTCGTGAACTAAATGAAATAGCTGCTATGCTGAGGAGCATGTAGGTCCAGTAAACCAAGTTTGTTTACTAAATTAAATCCAGTAATTTAAGTCTCTTCCTGTAAGATCTCACAGCACTCTCCGGAATATCAAGGCCTACTTTTTTGGCGATTTCACACAAAATTCTATCGGATGCACTCGGACGTTCCCTTAGCAGTTCAAACAAGTAACTCAGTGTTTCAACATCAAGCATGCTGTGTAGCGGTTCTTGCAGTTCTTTAAATGCGTCACGGCTTATGTTATAGGCTTTTGCAATCTCCGTCTGATCGTGTTCTTCTAGTAATTCCCTGATTTCATACTGTTCAGTAAGATTTATCTGCTCTATATTTCTGGGAACACTAACTCCATGTTTTTTACACCAACGCCGAACTGTGCTTTCTTTAATTCCTGCTTCCACGGCAATGTCTTCCAAAGATTCTCCAATTGCTAATCTTTCGACAAGTAATGTCTGTTCTGCTTCTGTAAACCGTCTTGTTTTTATTTTTTTTTTGATCGGGATTTCATCTCTACAAATTTTTTTAACAGCTTTTACAAAGGCAGTTGTAACCCCAAAATTATCCGCTACCTCAGACACACTTTTCCCCTGATCCAACTCAATGGCAAGTTCTATCTTCAAAAGATCTACTTCTGGTTGACTATTGGAATCAGTCATGAATTATCCTCTTTTAAAATTTAGGAGGAAATATTTGTAGTAAAAATATCTTTTGAAAAAATCATTTTTTCATACATCATCAAGACATTCTTGACAAGATGCTCACCCTTTGAGATGCTGTGAGCAGGAGATGTAGGTTAGTTATATGATTTTTCAGTTTATTTAAAATGAAAAAGTCATTATGCTAAGGATTTTTCACAATATAAAGTTGTTTGCGCATTTTTTCAAGGAGTAAGACATATGGATGAAACAATAAATTCAATCGCAGAATATCGGTTAATTCCAGAATATCTTGAAAAAATAAGTGAAGAAGGAAAAATCTGGCTAGCACGCGCTATGGTGAGTATTTTAATTGTTGACAAACAACTCGTCAATGAAGAAAAATGATTTTTCAAAGATGCAATAATGATGATCGAAAATGATCAGATTCGCGTTGAGTTAATTGAATCAATTAAAAAACTCGAAATTGTAGAATTAGGGGAACTGACTACAGACCGTGAGTATGCTGGTCATTTCTATTTTTTACTTGCGATGGTAGTTGCTGCTGACGGGAAAGTCAAAAACTCTGAAGTTAATCTGCTGAACTCTATTTGCGGAAAACTAGGTTTCCCTACAGAAACCGCGAAACAAGTTTTGCAATGGGTGACTGATTTGATAAAACTTAATAAGGATAGAAATCAGATGACAGAACTGCTGAAAGATATAAAACCTGTGTTTGTATTAAAATAAATCTCTCCGATAATCTTCTGAATTAAATTATTTTAAACTGAACGCTACATGACGTTGCTGATAAGTCTACCGGAATCAATGGCTCCTCGAGCTTTGAGCTCTGCACTCCTGTCTCTTGAGCCTGGTTTAAAAATTGTTACCGGACACGATAATGTACAAAATACGAATGAAGTAGAGTTTGCTGTTGTATGGAATAATTATCCGGAAGGTTTATTACTGAATTATCCTAATTTGAAAGCCATTTCTTCTTATGGTCACGGAGTGGACGGATTGCTGGCCGATAGGAAACTTCCTGAAGGTGTTCCGCTTGTACGTTTAAAAGATGATACAATGGCTGGGTGGATGAGTGAATATCTGCTGGCGGTGGTACTTTTACATAGGCGGCAATTGTTAAGGCATGCGGAAAATTCGGATTTCATTGAATGGGGTATCGCTTCGCGTTATCACGGGAATCAACTAAGCATTCTTGGTTTGGGTTATTTGGGACAGGCTGCTGCGAAAGTGTTTTTAAAAATGAGATTTGATGTATCCGGCTGGAGCAGAACACTTAAAAAAATAGAAGGTGTGAGAAGTTTTTCTGGAAATGATGGGCTAAATGAAATGTTGAAAAATACGAATTATCTTGTCAATTTACTTCCACTTACACTTGAAACCACAGATTTGCTAAATACGGAGACACTTTCAAAACTCAAACGTGGGGCATATCTTATTAATGTAGGTCGCGGAGAGACACTTGTGGAGGAAAATCTCATTCCTTTATTGGATGAGGGGCAATTGTCAGGTGCCTGTCTGGATGTTTTCCGTACTGAGCCACTTCCGGAAGAGCATCCTTTTCGAAAACACAAAAAAATTTTGATTACTCCTCACAATTCCAGTTCCACTCCTGCGGATTCGGTTGCACCACAAATTCTCGAAAATTACAAACGTGCCGTTTCTGGACGACAACTTCTTAACCTGGTTGACTTAGAACGTGGCTATTGATCAATGAATTTCCTCGGCTACTATTTTTCCTGGAATTTATTCATCCTATACTTGCTAGCTAGTTCCTTATGGTTGGCCTCTTGCGGTTTAAGGACTGCACCTCGAAATCTTCCGGAAGTAGAACAGAAAACAACATTAAGTGATTTTAAAGTTCAACAGCGTGGTAAGAGTCTGCGTTTCTCCTGGGCTATCAATGAAAATGAAAGGAATGCAGCTTTAAAAAAATTTACTAAAGTTCCAGGAATAAATGATTATTTTCTGCTTAAAGAGTCACAAATACAACTCGGATGCTCTACTTGTGATTTTGTGGAGTTGCCAGACATACGTATAATTTTTTCAAGTAATTCGATTAAACGGGAAGGGGATCATTTGTATTATTATTCGGTACTGCCAGACAATTATTTTAATTTACATCAATTCGAACTAAGTCATGTCGGTCCTGATGATGAGCTCTTGTCTAGTCCTAAAACATTTAATTTCAGATATAATAAGTTGTTCCCAAAAGCACCTGCTCCGAATTTGAAAATAATCCAAATTGAGGATGAAAAACAAATTCTAAGGTATGCTTTTGGGAAAGTGGTTTTGACAAGGAAAAATTTTTTTGACAAAGATAAAGTTAAACTTAAGTCTCAGAATGAAAAAAAGGTTGATAGTTCAGAGCAAAATTCGCCTGACAAACAACCTCAAACAAGCACTAGGGTTTTTATAATAAGACTCTCTTGGCCACAAATTACAGATAAAGGTTATAAACGTTTTCAGGGAGAAGGAAGTTATTTTGGAACACAGCAAAAATTTAAGGTTAATCTCTACCGTATGCGCAAGGGGGACAAATGGCCGGAAACACCAATTAACCTCAAAAATAGTCAAAATGACTACTACCTTGACAAACTTAAATTGCAGATTAATCAAGATAGTCGACATCAATTGAAAGACGTACAGGAGGACAATACATATGAGGAACCCTCGTTTTATATTGATTTGCGAGGCCAAAATGGAGATACTTGGTTATATCAATCTAGATTGGTTGATCGTTTTGGAAACGAGAGTTCAGCATCTGAAACAATCACCGTTCATTTGCCTAAAGTTAAAATTAATGGCCAAAGTTTAAGTAAAAATACTGATGTATCTTCCATGGATTGACCTGTGAGTTTTTTTAATTTCCACTTATTATTTCTGTTAATTCTTTTTCTTGTTTCTGCATGTACTGGAAATGGCGATTACAATCTGCAATTGCTGCTCACTAATAATAATGTTAACAGTTATATTGAAGAGCAAAAGGCAATTCTAGAAAATGATGAGGAAAATTTTGATGTGCATTATAATTTAGCCAGATCCTATTATTTTATCAAAAATTATGAATTAGCAGAAAAACATGCAAGGCGTGCCACCCGTTTTGATCCTTTTAATGCAGGTTATTATGAGTTGTTAGGCAGTATTGCATTTGCGCTTGAACGTTACGGAGATGCGATTACAGAATTGGCTATTGCAGTCAGGATTGAACCAGAACGCGTCTCAGTCTATATGAAATTGGCAGCAACCTATGAGAAAATAGATGATGATGGAAGAGCTATTTCTTCATTGGAACAGGCACTTAAACTTGATCGGCTTTATGTAGAAGCGCTTTACCATCTTGCACGGATTTATTTGCGTCAGCGTGAATTTGAAGGATCCATCCGTACTCTTGATACTTTATTGAAACTTGAGCCTAAGAATAAAGAGGCTCTGCTCATGAGAGTTCAATCATTTTCATTGCAGGGCAGTTTCTATTATGCCAAGATTCTTGCTGAGGAAATGCTAGTCCAGTTCCCTGACTATGCGCCGATTCGTCGTGAATTACTCAGGATACAATTTGCACAACAGCAATGGCCCGAAGCACAGGCTCTTCTAGATCAATTGAAAGCCAAATATTCGTTTTCTATAGAAGATCAACTTATTGAAGCATATTTACTTTTACATCAGCAACAAGAAAAAGAAGCACGTTTGCTTTTTGAAAATATACTTGAAAAGCAGCCGGAAAATGTGGATGCGATCATGGGGTTGGCTATACAGTTGTTCAGAAAGGGTTTTTTGGAGGACTCGCTTAGCTGGTTAACACGAGGACTGGAAATTAACCCACGTCTTGCTAGGGCGAATTATCTCCGCTCCTCAATTTTGTTTCGACAAGGTGATTTTCTACAGGGAGATTTAGCAATTGGAAGAGCACTGGAACTAGACCCGGCTAATCTTTCTTATCAGCTCCTATTCTTAAGAAGACAGTTGATGAAAGGTAAGTTATCTGTTGTTGAAAAGCAGTTAAATCTTATACAAGAAAAACATCCGTTGAATACTGAAGCTCTCCAGTTGCAGGCGGATTTGTATAATAGTCTTGGCAATTCTATAGAAGCAGAAGAACTTTTGCGTCAGGCCATTTTAGTTCATGACTCGCCCTCTATACATTTTTCCCTTGCTAGGGTATTGTATCAACAAAGCAAGTTTCGTTCTGCCTTAGAAGTAACGACACCACTGTTGGAAGAACTTTCAGGGAATTGGGAAGTTGTTTACCTCCACGCTTTGACTTTAAGCCGCATTGGAATGTTTCAAGAGGCACTGAAAATTAGTCAGCCATATCTTGAACGTAAAGAAAGCCAAGGTTATGCCCATCGTCTTGTCGGAGATCTTTTGCGTTACAAAAGTAAAGAGGAAGAAGCCCAGAAAATTCTCCGGCAGGGATTGGTTATGTTTCCTGGGCACCTTTTTCTAGTAGACGGTTTAAGTGCATCATTGCTAATGACCGAAGACTGGGAGGAAGTCCGGGAATTGTTGGAAACAACACTTGAACAAAGCCAGCATCTTACTGGAAATCCGCCGATGCAGCTTTTATTTTTGGAGCGTTTGGTGGTTACTTACCAACGTTTGAAAAAACATGAAAAAAAATTGAAAATTTTACGTAAATATCATCAACAAAACGATCCTTTAACCTCTGCACAATTACATTCTTTGGATGAGCAGTTCTTGTTTCCGATTTCGTTACCTTCTCTAGATAAAGCACTGTCACCGTTATTATTACAGTAAAATTTTAACCTATATATTTCACAAAATATTTTATTCATATGGGCTCAAACATTAAAAAAACTGGCAAATATAAATCGGCGTTTCATGCTGCTGAAGTGATGTCACACGATCTTTCACTTCTCCGTGGAAAGAAACAACCTGTTTTTTTTGATGATTCAGAAATCCTTGGGCTACTATCGAACGAAGAGATTCAGAAAGAAGTTCAGCAACTTAAAAAAGTAGATGTTGACTCATATATTCATCGCGTGGTTAACCCATCTGAATCAAAAAAACGTCCCAGTGCTTCTGAAGTAATTAAACAGTTGGGCGGAAAAATGATTTCGGATGAAATTGAAGGACCGCTTTATGCTGCAGAAATTGAATTTTTAATTTCAGGGCAAATGCGAAGGGTGGGATTTATTGCCCAGAATCACAAAATCCAAAATGGAGTCTGGGGACCTATTCATCATCGTAAAGCAGCGGAGAAGGTTCGCTTTTTCGCTTCGCACAGTATCCCTCTTGTAACTTTCATGGATACGCCAGGTGCAGCAGCAGATGCAGAGGCGAATCTTGATAACCAGTCACATAGTATTTCATTCCTTATCAGTGAGATGGCAAATCTGCAGTTGCCTGTTATCGGTATTGTTTATGGAGGTGGTTATAGTGGGGGAGCAATCCCTCTGGCAACTTCCAATATCTTGCTTTCCGTCAGGCAGGGTGTATTCAACACTATACATCCAAAAGGTTTGAGCAACATTGCGCGGAAATATGATTTATCTTGGCAGGAGTCTGCCAAACACATCGGTGTTTCTGCATATGAGTTACAGTCACAAGGATATTTTGACGGCATCATAGATTATGAATATGACCACCCTCATCAGGTAAAAAATATCAAGGAAGCAATCGTCAGTTCTATTGAAGCAACTGAAAATAACGCATGCAAATTCTTAATTGAAAATGATTTTTTCTTTGACCATTATCGTGACAGTATCAATCATTACCTCAACCCTTCAAAACTCTTGATAGAAAGTAACAGGGTTACGGACCGTTCTCCAACGGGTACGTTGAATGTTTTTGGTGATGTATACCGGTTTATGCGATACCTAAAATTACGCCAGCGTATTGTCAGCCGTTCCATCGATAGTTATGCCAGACTCAGTTCTCGTAAAACTCCCCTAGGGAAATTGCGGGAACGTCTTAAAAACGAACGTCAGGAAAAACTACAACAGTGGTATAAGGCTCCGCTCGAGGTACGCTTTCACGAAAAGCTGAACAAACGTTTTGAACAGTTTGTCAGCTCCCGTGATGATCGAGAAAAAGAGCGCGGACGTCTAGTTGCCTTTTTCATCGGTGATCCACGCGAGAATTATAAAAAAGCGGTTGATGACCTGACTCTGGAAATTCTACTTTACCTCTATAATTACTGGAAAGACAGTACATCAGAAAACCTGATTGAACTATACGAACAACTTGGAGAATTCACTCTTAAAGACCGTCCTCCAAAGAATCCCAATTTATTGGATTTGTTAAAAACGACTGTTGTTAATCAAAGTTTTAAGGAAAATTTCCAGAACATACTCTTGTTTGATTTACTCTACAATCAAGTCATAGAAGCTCTTCCCACGATTGCAGATGAACTGAAGGGGACAAATCAGATTTCCCAAAAATCTGTTGAACAGTTGTTTGAACAGACGGTGGAAGGGGCAATGAAGGAATTTGAAAAAAATTCTCTACAACTTGAAAGTAATTCAGTCCGAACACACTTTTTTAAGTGGCTGGCAAATTTCATTGATCACAAAGATTGTGATCATGTACTTGGTACAATCAGCGAATGGAAAAGGATTGTCTTCCCAAGAATGAGTCCTCCGCTGTTTGGGTTAGTACGCTATTATTTTTCCGGACTACTGCCGTCACTTTATGAGGCACAGCAGAACAAAGGCCGTTTTCACGGAAAAATAACTCCACGCAATATAGGAATTAAAGATTTTTGGAACCGCCTCGATCAGTCTTACAAAGATTTACTGATTCAGAATTTGCTTCGTGGATACAAAAACTCTGTTATCAGTTCAACTAAAGTCATTGAACATTATTTCAAAGATTTTAAGGAACTGTATGCAGACAGGATAACTTCAAACCCTGTTAAATTTCCTGGATTCCGGGACGCTATTGAGAATGCATTGGATAATGGTGTTACGCCGTGCGGTGTTGTGACCGGGCTGGGAACATTTACCAATGGCGTGAACAGAGAATCAGCCGCGGAGAAAAAAACTGGTTCTAAAAAACAAAAAACGTCTTACCGTGTAGGCCTGGTGGTCAGTAACGCAGAGTTTCAGGCCGGTGCTTTTGATATGGCGAGTTGCGAAAAAGTTTGCCGCTTACTTGATGATTGTGCACGTTTAAAATTGCCGGTGATTTTTTTCATCACTTCCGCAGGTATGCAAACCAAGGAAGGCGGAGGATCGTTATTCTCGATGGCCATCATCAATGAACGGATAACGAGATTTGTAAAAGATATGGACCTTCCAGTATTATGTTTTGGTTTTCGTGACTGTACTGGGGGTGCACAAGCCAGTTTCGTGACACATTTACTTGTGCGGACTTACTATTTCTCTGGTTCACAGATGCCCTTTGCAGGTCAATTGGTTGTAGAGAGCCACTTACCGGCTCATTCAACTTTGTCGAACTATCTTTCTACAAATCCGGGAACAATGGACGGTCTTGTTAAAAATCCTTTTGATGTCGATATAGATCAAAAACTTTTGGAAATCGACCCACAGATTCCTGTAGCCAAATATTCAGTCGAGGAGATTATTTCACGAGTACTTTCGGGTGAATATCAGTTGTCTGTTGGCGATGAAGTACAGACTTATTCTACTCAGGAAAATTTGCACACAGGTAAGCTTAAACGTGTGCTGATTCACGCACGCGGCTGCACTGCGGCACGTTTGATACGAGGAACGCAGGATGCAGGAATGGAAGTGGTTTTAGTTGCCTCGGATCCTGATATGGAAAGTTACCCTGTAACTTTGCTGTGTGAAAAAGATCGTCTGGTATGCATTGGAGGCAATACACCTCAGGATAGTTATTTGAACGGAATGAGTGTAATCAGAATTGCGGAACAGGAGGAAGTTGACGCAATTCATCCAGGAATTGGATTTTTATCGGAGTCTCCTCATTATGCAAGAATTTGCCGGGAACACGGATTTAATTTTGTTGGACCGCGTGCTGCTAACATGGATAGAATGGGCAATAAATCAAATGCCATTACGACTGCCCAGAATTTAAAAATTCCTGTTGTTCCAGGCAGTGAAGGTGCATTGATGGAACCTGAACATGCCTTAGTTGTTGCAGTCGAGATTGGATTCCCAGTGCTAATAAAGGCAGCACATGGTGGAGGCGGAAAAGGGATTGAAATAGTCAGAGAAGCAGGGCGTTTCAAATCAATTTTTTCTCGGATGTTTCAAGAAGCCTTGAGTGCTTTTGGCAACGGTGATTTGTATCTAGAGAAATTCATTGGTTCGATGCGTCACCTTGAAGTACAAGTAGTCCGAGACATACACGGTAATTCAAAATTATTTGGTATACGTGATTGTTCGGTTCAGCGCAATTATCAAAAACTGATTGAGGAAACTGCTTCTGGAATTCCTAAAAATATAAGGGATCAGCTTTTTAATTATGCAGGTAAATTGATTAATGAAATAAATTATATAGGCGCAGGTACTGTTGAGTTTATTTATGACCTTGATCAAAAATGCGTTTATTTTATGGAAATGAATACACGATTGCAGGTTGAACATCCTGTTTCTGAAATGGTATCCAGAACAGATTTGGTGAAATTGCAACTGGAAGTTGCTCAAGGTGGTGATATTAGTGAATTGGATGTTAAGCTCAATGGTCATGCGATAGAATTACGATTGATTGCAGAAAAAATAGAACTCGACGATGAAGGTGAACTGCGTTTTATACCTGATCCGGGAGAGGTATCGGAAGTGTATTTCCCTCAAGAAGCACATGTGCGTGTCATTCAAACCGTTGCTTCTGGTTCTGTAGTATCACCATTTTATGACAGTCTGATTGCGCAAATAATCTGCTGGGGAAAATCTCGTAAGGAAGCAATAAGCAGATTACTCGAATATTTGAAGGGAGTTAAAATTCATGGTGTGTCCACCAACTTGGCTTTGAATCGTCTAATATTGAAGGATGAAAAATTTCAAAAGGGCAGTTTCAGTACCAGATATCTGGTCGATTTGCTTGATCGAATTGACGAGAAAAAACTTTTGAGAGAATCCAAAAAAGATTCAGGGTCTGCTAAAAATACCGTTGATCAGAAAGCTATTTTGCTGGATGGTTCAGATGAATTGAAGGTCCTCTCCCCACAGATGGGGGGTTTTTATGTGGCTGCCTCAAGTGAGGATGAGCCTTTTGTAAGTGAAGGACAGATCGTTGACGTAAATCATACCCTGTGTCTGTTGGAATCAATGAAAGTCTATACGGAATTATCATTGTCAGACTACAAAAGTCCTGATGGAGAATCCTTATATTTAAATGATGTGAAGTACAAAGTTACTCGGATTATTGCTGAAGACCAGAACACAGTAAACCAGGGTGATTTGTTGTTTGTGATGCAACCTATAGATGCCTGATTATGTTAATGCTCTCATGGACGTACCTTTAACAAAAAATGCTGCCACGATAACCGCCCAGCCTGTCAGTTTAGAAGACATTCTAAAAGTAATTTCCTCAGATATTGAGTCTCTCGAGTCAAAAATTTTAGGTGATGTAAAAACAGATATTCCTTTACTCAATAATGTGGCAGATCATATTCTTAGTTCAGGAGGTAAAAGGCTACGGCCTGCGCTGTTAATTTTAGGTGCAGAAATGTTTACTGGTGTAAATAATCAAGTTATGCAGGCAGCTCAGGTAATTGAGTATTTACACACTGCAACTTTACTGCATGATGATGTGGTTGATGGAGCTGAAACACGCAGGAACGAGCTAGCCGTTTGCAGGATTTGGGGTAATGAAGCTAGTGTCCTTTCTGGAGATTATTTACTTTCGATGGCATTTAACCTCCTAACGAAATTGCGCAACCTGGAAGTTTTAGAACTGATGTCAGAAACGACAACTATGATGGCAAGAGGTGAATTATTGCAGTTAACAAGTTCTTTTGAGACTGCAAACGAGGAAGAATATCTTGAACTTATTATCAACAAAACAGCTTGTCTTTTTGCAACAGCAATCAAAACAGGAGCTATACTTGCAGGTGCGTCAGGCGAATCCGCAAACCAATTGTATGATTACGGAATGGCACTGGGTATATCATTTCAAATTGTTGATGATGCTCTTGATTATACAGATGAAAAAAAAACGGGGAAACCTGTTGGAGGTGATTTTCAAGAGCGTAAAATAACCCTTCCTTTAAGTCACTTGTTAGGCATGGCAAATGTTGCAGACAGAAAGCGCCTTGATTCGATTCTCTTAATGCAGGAAATAGAAAAAAAACATATAGATGAGGTTATCGATTTGATGAATTGCTACGGTTCCATCAATTATGCTTTAGAAATATCCAAAAAACATTCCATTACGGCAAAAAGTAGTATAGCAAATTTTGCTGAAACAAAGCTCAAAAAATCCCTGATAGATATTGCAGATTTTGTCGTTTCACGTCAACTTTGAAGGATCCTTAAAATCAAAACATTCTAAGGCTTAAGAGACTCTGGTATTTATTAGTTCAGTCCTACTGCTTTATCTGGGGGATGAATTAAAACTTCTGATTATCATCTCCATTAGCTCTGTCTTAGAAAAAATATCATCCTATTTTTCTTGCGGGGACAATGAGTGGCGGTTGTATAGGTAACTCCATCGTGCTGCACGGCGTGCTGCTTCTCCAAGCGAAATTAGGATGTCTTCAATTTTGAGTGGTTTTTCGAAAAAATCATAAGCACCTCCCTGCATACATTGAATAACATGCGGCAATGTGCTGTGTGATGTCATGATAAAAATCTGCATCAGCGAATTCATTTCCTTGATCTTAATCAATAATTCCACCCCGCTCATCTCCGCCATCATGATATCTGTTATCACAACGTTGAAAAAACTGCGTTGAAGTGTTTTCAAAGCCTCTTCTGCGCTTTTAGCAGTACTTACGTGATATCCCTCTTTTTCCAGAGACTGGTGGAGAACCATACGGATACTTTCTTCATCATCCACCACCAAAATGCTTAATTCTGAATTAGTTGTTTTTTTCATGTAATATTTCTTTAAGAATTTAAATATTCTTTTGCTGTTATACTTAGTGAACGTATAAAAGCGGAACGGTCCGGTGCCACCATAGCGGCATTGCCAATAAGTGCAGCATCGCAGGGAATCTTCAGTAAGCTTTGGATATCCTTTGGAGAATTGACACAACTGGCGCTGATCAAAAGTTTCCCGGGCTGTTTTTTCCAGCTCCTTAATTCCGGATTACGTTCCCACCACGATGATATCACATCCACACTGCCCAGATTATATGTTTTAATCGGTTCTTCAGGAATTGCGGCAATTGCTCTATTGTTGATCATTAAAATGTCCGGATTAACTTCAAGTACCCTAGACAGTTCATTTTCCAACGAACATTCTATAACTGCCTCCAGTCCTATTGTTTTAACTTCATTAATTATTTCACATAGTTCTGCCTGCTGAAAATAATAGGCGAGAATTAAGGCTGCGCTTGCACCGCGGACACGTCCTTCCAGCAGTTGATATGGAGTTATTATGAACTCTTTATGCAACAAAGGAAGAATAGTAGTTTCACGTACAATTTCGAGAGTTTCAAGGGAGCCTCCGAACCAGTTATTATCAGTAAGTACTGAAATAGCTTTTGCGCCTCCGGATTCATAATCACGCACAACTGCTTCAGGATCAAGATTCTCAACATTTTTGCGCCCGGGTGCTTTTGATTTTACTTCAGCAATTAAAGATATTGGTTCGTCAGGAGCTCTTAATAAAGCAGTGCGAAAATCCGTTGCATTTCCGAGTGCTTCTGCCTGGCTGCGTAAATTATTTTCAGAAATAATTTTCCGGCGTTGATCAACTTCTTTTAATTTAATATCGTGTAATTTATCTAAAAATGTTCTCATTGTTATGCAGCTTCAAAAAGTGGGTAACCTTGATTTAGAAATAATCAAAGCCAGCAACAGAAGTTATACAATCGCTATGCCTTTTTCCTTCAGCCATTTCACAATATCAATTACCTTTTACAATAAACTAAATTAACATTTCATGTCCTTATTTGTCTTAACTTTAGTCCTATTTTCTGCGTTCATGCACGCTGGCTGGAATTTGTTTCTTAAAAAAAGCCAGGATCGTCTGGTAACAATGGCAACATTGCATCTTGTCAGTGGTGTTATCGGAATTGCTGCAGTACCGTTTCTTCCGACTCCATACCCAGAAAGCTGGCCCTATATTTTTGCTTCTGTGGTATTGCATTTAGGATACCAGCTTTTTCTGGTTAAAGCATATATTTATGGAGATCTTGGGCAAGTATATCCAATTGCAAGAGGACTCTCACCACTCTTATTAGTTTTCGTTTCAGTGTTTTGGATTGGCGAAGAACTTAGCACAAAAATGATGATTGCTATTGGTCTGATCACTATGGGGATATTCAGTCTGATTTTTCGTGGGAAAATATTTTTTGACCATTCTTTCCGTGCTGTTTTTTATGCTTTATTAACAGGAAGTTTCATTGCCGCTTACACACTTGCAGATGGACTAGGAGTTCGTTTTTCCGGAAATGCTGTTTCATATGTGCTTTGGTTAATGGCATTAGAGTGCTGGCCTTTGTTAGTAATAACTTTTTTCCGGCGTAAACAGGCTCTACTGGGTTCTCTCCGGCAGAATTGGAAATTTGCTGTGCCAGGAGGAATTTTGTCAGTTTCTGCATATTCAATTGTGGTCTGGGCCATGCAACATTCTCCTATTGCTCTTGTATCGGCACTCAGGGAAAGCAGTGTGGTAATTGCGGCTTTGTTGAGTATCTGGATTTTGAAAGAGGAAACTACAGCAAAACATCTAATTGCGGTTATGATGGTTGCCGCGGGAGTGATAATGACTCGTATATGATCTCCATATAATTTCTTAGAGTCCTAAAAGAAATAAATCGACTATTTGAAATTTAGGGGGATATGGAGAAATATTAATGATGTTAAAGTTTTTCCTTTGTAAAGTGTTCCCGCTGCGCTCAAAATAATACGGTTTAATGACCTTTTACAATCTCATCATTTTTCCCAAAATTTATAAATTAATTCTTGTGGTCTGTATATTGCAGATTATCATATAACACCTCATTATTATTAATTGACAAAAGAAGGTGATTAACATATATATCAATAATTTAGAAGGAGATGTTATGAGTATTTCACGTGATCAAATCAATGAAGCAATGTCTAGATTTATGGGCTGCGGAGGCTCAATTAGACGTTTTGAAAAAGTAGTCGGCGAGCCTATTTTGGGAAGTGATATTTGGTTGACAGAGGACACTTTGGAACTTGTGGAGACACATGATTTTGATTTGCTGGTATAAGCGCCCGCAATGATTATTATTAAATGAGTGGGTGTACGGTAAACCAAATCAAAAGTATAAAGGAAATATTAATTATTTAGGAAAATTATGATTATTTCGAGTGATCAACACAACGAAGCAATGGTCAAATTTTTGGTCAGCCGATATGAACGGATTGTTGGTGTTACTGTTGTAGACAATGAATTTTACCAAAATTACAGTAATACATTAGAGCGTATTCAAACACAAGATTCTGCTTTTTTTAGATAGTACTCTTAATTAACAAAGACAATCTCTTTCATATTGTATGAAATCACAATACGCGATCATAGGAGGTACAGGTGTTTATGAAAGCCTTTTTACCTCTGAAAAGATTTGCGTGGAAACTGAATTTGGTGATATCGAATTAGATATTTCTGATGTTCAAGGTAATTCTATTGTTTTCATTGCTCGTCATGGTAAACAACATGCTGTCCCTCCCCATCGTATAAACTACCGTGCAAATTTAAAAGCACTACAGAAGCTAGGTGTTAAGCATATTTTTGCAACTGCTGCTGTTGGTTCCTTAAATCCGGAGTACCCTTCAGGATCACTGGTTTTACTTACTGATTTTTTGGACATGACAAAACAACGTCATCTTACATTTTTTGATGGAAGTGCCGATGGAGTAAAGCACGTCAATATGGATGATCCTTACTGCAGAAATTTACGTAAATTGTTTAGAATGAAAGCAAATAAGAATAATGTTAATTTCAAAGGAGATGCAGTTTATGTATGTACAGATGGTCCGCGTTTTGAAACTGAAGCTGAAATAAAGATGATGAGACTTTTGGGGGCAGACGTTGTTGGGATGACAAGCGTCCCTGAGGTTGTTTTGGCGAAAGAACTTGGGATGTGTTATGCGTCAGTCGGGATTGTGGTTAATATGGCAACCGGAATGGAAAGTGGTCCTATTCAATTGGAAGAAATTGATGAGATGTTATCGCAGAAAAAAGAAACAATTAATCGGATGTTTTTAGAAATTTTTTCACAAAAACCGGATCAGCGAAAATGCTTCTGTGCCGATTCAATTGTCAGTTTGTAGGAAGAAGAAAAGTCTCCAATTCTATTTTCGTTTCTCATTCTGTTCCATCATTTTCCAACGTATAATCGGAATATTCTTCATAATATCAACGTCTGTTATTTTGTAGATATCGGCTTGAGTGATGGCCCTTACCTCCATGTATTTTGAAGTATTTGAGATTATTTTTTCTCCGCCCCAAAAATCTCCTTGTCCTACTTTATACCGACTCTCTTTTTTATCAGTTCCAAGGCTGATAAGTTCCACTTTACCTTTTTTGACTAGCATCAGTCCTTCGCATTCTATCTTTTCACCTTTATTGTAACTTTTGAGTGTAATGTTTTGGGCAATCTGGCTTTGAATGGGTGAAGAAATAGATTCTCCGAATAACCATGTCTGCTGTAAAAACTTAATAGTCTCTTGAGTACTTTGAATTTGATTTAAAAGATGATTGCGGGATACAAATTCATTGAACAAAATAGCCGGTATTTTGAGGGTTTCAATATGACTTAATGTTCGGTAAGTTCCTGTGCTTTTCTGACCAAAAATGACATCTAGTTCACCAATTAGAGTCCCGCTTGATAAAGGATAACTTGTTTTTTCGCGAGGAGAAAGTAACTCTGCTACTCCTGTAAGCACTAGTCTGACATGTTTCGGTATTTCCTTATCGCGGAGCAAAATGGTACCTGCATTTATAGATTCCCGTTCGCAATTGAGCAGCATGTGAATTTCACCGATCTCGACGTTTGGATAATATCCACGTAAGTATTCTGCACCAAATTCAAGTGTATAATCTTCATGACCTTCTATCAGTGTATCTGTGCTTCCAAAGCTAACACCACAACCAATTACTTTTTCTACCTGGGTAAGTTTTTGGGCAGTATGTGCCAGAATAATTTTGTCTGATTTATCAATCTTGAAATCAATCGCTTTCCCATGGATCAATCCACCTCCAATATCAATCTTCTTAACGTTAACAGGCTGGATATATTCACCCCATACCTTTTTTAGCTTCTCTGAACTTATGCCTGGTAACTGGGGATTTTCTTCAACCATTTTTTTCAACACTTTATGAGAAGAAATGTCTGCTAAATGAGCATAAGTTGAATATCCATCTTCCCAAAGTGTTCTGAAAAACAATATATTTGTTTCAACGGGATGTGGGGAATAAACTGGTTTTACTTCAAGACCTTCGATGTTGTTCCAGACATCAAGTTCTAGGTCACAAACTTCAAAAAAATCTTTAAATGAATCCTCACTGATTGACATCAAAGCAGATAGTTTTTTCGTAACAGATGCCCTTACAATCGGCGTTGTATAATATTTGATACGATGATTTGCACGGATTAGTGTAGTAAGACCAGCAAAATGATCATCATGGGCATGTGTGTGAAAAATGCCTTCAACCTCATTAACATCAACACCAATTGAGTTCAGTGTGTGTGCGATGTTGGGGCCAACATCAATCAAAAAAACTTTCCCCTGAAAACTTATTACACTGGCCATGCATGGGCGGTTAATATCCCAGCCATCACCTTCACCAGTATGAACTACTGAGAAATATTCCCGTTTGAAATTATGATTCTCAAGTTCATAAGGTGTCATATAACGTTCTGTTTTATCCAGATTAAGATTAACTTCTAGGCTTTCATTTAGATAAGTAAATTTGTAATGATTCACATTTATCCTTTGTACAGTTACACCATTTAGTACTTCTACAGGTTTATGTTCAACAATTCGAGGTTCGAGTAAATCAGTACTTGAACGAATATTTCCAAAAGCAAAATACAGTTTTATTCGCATCATTTCTTCTGCGATATCTTGAGAAATCCCTGTTTCAAGAATTTCCTCCAAACTGGTCAGACCGTAATTACCTCTGTAAATGTACTCCATTTGGGCATTTACTACATTTCTTTGACCAATGAGCAGTGGTTTTGCTCCAGTATTGTTGGGGTGGTCTGGGAGAATCATACCTTGACGATAAAGCATCTGCAGCACAGGGAACTCTGCTAAATTGGCAAAATCTCCATTTTGAACACTTAAATCCGAAAGAAGAATTGCATTCGGTCCTGTTTCGCTTGTTACTGGACCGTGAGGATGGTGAAATGATGCGGAACCTGGTTCTAATGAGCCGACTTTTCGATCAAAAATATTGATTTTACCTGCTTTCATCAAATGCTTTACACTATCAGCAGGACAACCGCAAAGGACATATAATTCAGCTTCTGGAACTTCAAGCCAGAATATACCCGCAGAAATTTGAATTTTAGAAATTTTTGACATTCATGTTCTATTAAACAAAGTTCATTGAGTTTAGTATAAAAAATTATCCACCGCTTACAGGAGGGATTAAACAATATTCCTCACCGTCTGTGAGAACAGACATTTTGCTGACGTACTCTTCTTCATGGGCTAATCTAGTTGACTTTAAGATAGATGCAGCCTTAGGATATTTTTTTGAAAGTATAGCAATTGCCTCTTCGGCTGTACAACCTTTTTTTACTTCAAGTAAAAGTGGTTCTGTTGAGATTATTTCCTCAAGTACAGCGTAAAAAATCAAATTAATCTTCACAAATCTATGTATTATTAAAAATTAAGTCAAATAAAATAAAACACCAGACGGCAGTCATGTTTACTGCAGACATAAAAACAGCGGCGCTTCCTGCATCCTTGGCTCTGCCTGATAATTTATGATGTTCTGTTGAGATGCGATTTATAACTGCTTCAATTCCTGTGTTGAGTAATTCTACTATTAGCAGCAACAAAACTGAACTGATCAACATAATTCTAAAAATTAACGAAACAGGTAAAAGCAGAGCAGTTGGGATTAAAAACGCTGCTAATGTTAGTTCAATCCGGAAAGCCATTTCATGATGCAATGTATCACGCAAACCTTGCATGCTATAGCCAAAGGCGTTCCATATATGACGCAAAGCTTTCATACTCTAGCCAATCATCAAGTCCTTAAAGTTGCTTGAAATTCATGTTCCAGACGTTTCATAATTTTTTTGCGCATTTTCTCAACCTCTTTGTCGTTCAGAGTCCTATCTGTTGCTTGAAAAGTTAGGGAATATGCTAAACTACGTTTTCCTTTGTCCACTTGTTCACCTTCATAAACATCAAAGAGCATTGCACTTCGAAGTAGTGGCTTTCCACTTTGAAGAATTAATGGAGTAACATGTTCAACTGGGATACTTGATTCTAACACAAATGCAAGATCTTCAAAAATTGGTGTGAAGTTGGAAATAAAATCCATTTGGTGATTGTTGGTAGAAAGTTTAATGATCAAGTCCAAATCAAGTTCGGCAATACAAACTGGCTGTTCAGGTAGCTCAAAGGAATTGCGAATTTTTGGATGTAATTCTCCTACAAATCCTAAAACATTTCCTTTTACTAATATCTGGGCACAACGTCCGGGATGACATGGTAGATCACTTGATTTCCTCCACTCAATTTCGTCAAGATGCAATGTTTGAAAAAATTGTTCCAAAACACCTTTCAGGTCAAAAAAATCATAGTTATCTCCTGCCTTTTCCAACCATGACTGACTATCACGACTACCGCTCATTAATAGTGATAGACGCTGAAGCTCATCTGGGAGTTTGTTACCTTTATGGGGATGAAATACATTGCCGACCTCAAATGTTACTACTTTAGCTAAAAAACGCAAATTAGAGCGTGCAGTATTTAATGCACCTGGGAGAAGTGAACATCGCATGTGACTTCTATCCTGAGAAAGTGGGTTCTTCAAAGGTACAAATTTGACTAGATCGATGTCTTCCTCCAATCGTAGACGTGCCTCATCCATTGGGTTCATCATTGAATAGGTTATAATCTCATCCATCCCTGAAGCAACGAGGGTATCTCTTATACGTTCAGTAGTGTCCAGTTTTTGATTGAGATGCTGCGGAGGTAGAACATCATTGAGTAAAGTTAAAGGCAAATTTTCATATCCGTAAATCCTTACAATTTCTTCAACTAAATCCGCTGGAATATTGATGTCCATTCTGTGGCTCGGGACCTCAATCTGTAAAATTTTTTCTCCTGAAACTTTAAATTCCAGTGAACTCAAAATATCTGTAATTTGTGTGGAAGAAATTTTTATTCCCAGTAGACGTCCTACATAATCCGGATCAAGTTCAATTGATTTTTTATCTTTAGTTTCTGGATATAAATCACCGGCAATCGGTTCTAGAATACCAGAAGCATGTTCAACCATCAATTGCGCAGCCCTCAAAGCTGCCTGTAATGTACCTTCTGGGTCAACCTGTTTGCCGAATCTCTCGCTTGCCTCGGTTTTCAATTTTAGTACCTGTGAGGTACGTCTATTATTAAGGAATTCGAAATTTGCAGATTCAAGCAAAATATTTGTAGTAGTTTCTGAGACCTCGGAGTCACTTCCGCCCATCACTCCGGCAATTGCTATCAGTCCAGAATTGTCTGTAATCATGAGCATTTCCTCATCTAATTTTCGTTCAACTTTATCCAGGGTTAGCAGGGTTTCACCTTTTTTGGCACGCCGTATTATGATTTTTGGCGTTTTTCCCTTTGAGCGTAAAATTAGTTTGTCGAGGTCAAAAGCATGAAGGGGTTGTCCCATTTCCACCATTACGTAGTTAGTGATGTCTACAATGTTGTTGATCGGGCGCATCCCAATTCGCAATAGACGCTGTTGCATCCAGAACGGTGATGGACCGATTTTTACATTTCGGATTAACAATGTAGAATATCGTTGACAGATTTCAGGATTTTTTATTTCCAATTCAACAAACGGTGGTTTTGAAACAATTTCAAGATTAGAGACATTCGGCAAAAGGTTTTTAACTAGCTTTTTTCCTGTAAGTGCAGATATTTCACGGGCCACACCTAATATTGAAAGCAGATGGCTGAAGCCTCCTTTGATATCAAAGTGTAGAGTTGTGTCACCTAGATATTCCACAAGCAGCTTGCCGACGGGAGCATCTTCAGGAAGAATCAGGATACCTTCATGATTTTCACTGATTCCTAATTCCAACTCTGAGCAGAGCATTCCTTCAGAAGAAATTCCCCGGATTTTTGCGGGTTTGAGTTTTTTTAATGGATGATCTTCGTGGTAGGCATCTACCAGCATTGCACCCGTGAGGGCTAGGGCAACTTTTGGAGCAGGTTTCGGGAAATTTTCTGCCATTTCCTGTATGTTTGGTGCCCCGGAAATAAGTGTAATCGGTTTGTCCGCTCCGAAATCTACATCAACTAAATTTAAAGTATCTGCGTTTGGATGCTTGTGTATTTCTAAAACCTGTCCTACAACACAATATTCTCCCCAGGATTCACCTATATTTTCAATTAGTTCAACCTCAAGTCCTGCGGTCGTAAGGCGCTCAGCAAGCTCGTTGGGGTCCATGTTCAGATCAACAAAATCTTGCAGCCAGCTAAGAGGCGTTTGCAATGCCATAAAGATCTTTTTAAATATGTTATAGAAATAGGAGGAAAAATGTCTGAAATGATGTAAATAAATTCTTGCCTCATTCCCTATGAAACAAAAATTAACAACACAATATTCTCAGTAGAAACGAGGGGAAATGCAAGTCAGATTAGCAAAATCAGCTTATTTGCACTTATGTCTCAATACTTTGAATTTGGTGGAATTTCTAATCTTGATGTTTTTTGCACTCAAATTGTTACTGTAGACACCTTTTTCTTTGAGCTTTCTCAGCTGAGCTTTTTCACCGGGGCTGAGGGGTAGTTTAACTCTTAACTTAGACCAGATATTTTGATTAAGTAAGGCTTCCTGCTCAAGTGTCATTACTCGGATTTTTTTTAAATTGTTGATCTTTTTTTCTACCAGATTACGACATTTAGATTTGTTGAATTCTTTCATGAACAATCGGTCAGTTGCATATTCTTGGGCCCTAGGAGCACTTGCTGTTGCCAAAATAAACAAAAAAATACATGATTGTTTTGCAATGATAAAGAAAGGAGTGCGTATTTGTTTAATCAAAATATTATTGTGAAAACACTGGATGATCATTAAAATATTTTTCTTAAATTATTTCCTCAAGTATTTTTGCATATCTACCGATATACAGAGTAGATTGAGAGTTGATTTTTGTACTCCTCTCAGTTCAAGCAAATTTAACACCCTGTGCCTCAGATTAAACAAATCTCAAGGTTATAACTAGATTAGGTTCATATGGCGCGTGGTATTTCTTAGTTTAACAAATAAGTGAAAAAAGCGAAAAATGACTCAAACAGAAGAAAAAATAGAAAATTTTACCCAGGCCGTAGGTGTAGATCTTAGTAATCAATTTGAGAAGCGGGTCTCAAGAACTATCACCGAATTGGTTGATTCATTAGAACATCTGTTAATCGATGACGAAACTAAGGTTGATTATGCTACTCACGTTTTTGCCAAAGCACTTGACGAAATGGTTGATTCTTTAGAAACTCCAAAATTGCTCAACTGAGATACATTAACTTGAGGTGAACTTGTTCTCGAATTGATTACAACAGATGTTGAGGGGCAATTTGATAAAGTATTAACCTTGAAATTATTATTCTATCAGAATTTTTCTTCTCTCTGAAAAAGAGATTAACCTTAAAACATGCTAAAAATAATTACCTCACGATCGCAAGTCTATGTTAGATGATCAATTTCTTAAAGTGCTTACAAATAATATCTTTTAATCTTTGGGATTGCTCAGTAAAGACGATTAATTTACCAATGAAGAATTTCCTCCCTGTGTAAGTCTTGGTATTCTAAATTGTTTATTCCAAATATTTCTAAATCCTTCCCACACTTTGAATTCTGCTGATAATTTGAAAACTTTTTGAAAAATAATTTAACCCTTACCCTGCATTTTTTGCAAATTAAAAGATCAATTATTTTTTTTTGTTTAAAGTGTTGCCATAAATGTTAATTTCTGATAACTTTACGTTCATGTGGATATAAGCCACGAGATGTCAGTTGATAATTGGGAGGCTTTCAACTGATTAAAAGATGAAACTCCTCAGAAAATGGTCCATTATTCTCTTATCTTAGGACCTAACTTAATAAGGGATACCAGAGAATTATTTACACGGTATTTTTAAAAATGGGGTGTTTAGTTTTATAACAATATACAAAAACTTAACTCGCATTAAAGTAGTAATACTTGGAAAAAATTCAGGATGTAGTTTCAGGTCTGAAATGTTTTTCTTAACCTTTATATAGAAGGAGACAAGATGTCTAATACAATGTTCCCAAATGATTTTCCTCCAATGCCGCAAGAGTTTATGGATGCTGTTATGGCAGATCCAGGAGCATTTGCTGGTGCAATGGGAGAAGGAATGGAAGCTTTTGGAAGTGCAATGGAAGGTGGCGCCGACATGGGTGCTGCATTTGAGGCAATGGGTGATGTAATGGGACCCATGTGCGCAGATATGGGGATTTCTCCCGAAGCATTTGATGCTGCTGGTGATGCATTTATGGCAGTTGCAGGGCCTGCAATGCAGGGCATGCCCCCAGACGCGGGACCTGCTGAAATGGGAGAATGTATTATGGACTGTGCAGAGGTCGCTATGGGAGGACCACCTCCTGCTGAATTTGGTGATATGGCTGCAGATATGGCTCAGGGTATGGCAGACATGCCTATGTCTGATGGCGGCTGTCCTCATCACGATGTAGGCGCAGAAATGGGGCCTCCAATGCCTGATGGTTTCGAACAGGGAAATCCGGAAACTATGCCTCCAGGCGATTTTGGTCCAGGTCCTATGCCTCCTATGGAAGGCGATATGGGTGGCTGTACTGGAGATATGGACATGTGTGGTGGTGATATGACAGGTGTAACTGGTGATGTTACCGGATGCATGGGTGATATGACAGGCTGCGAAGGTGATGTTTCAGCTGTGACAGGTAATATGGGACCAGCAACAGGAGATATGACTGGTTGTGAAGGTAATATGACTGGTTGTGCTGGTGATATGAGTCCTGTAACAGGTGACGTTTCAGGATGCCATGGCGATATGACTGGTTGTGAAGGTGATATGGGTCCCGTAATGGGAGACTGTTCTCATGTCGAAGGTGACATGACTGGCTGCTCCGGTGACATGACTGGTTGCCAAGGTGATATGGGACCAATGTCAGGTGATGTTTCTGGTTGCCAAGGTGACATGACAGGTTGTACTGGTGACATGACTGGTTGCCAGGGTGACATGGGACCTATAATGGGCGACTGCACCAATGTCGAAGGTGATATGACTGGCTGCTCCGGTGACATGACTGGTTGTCAAGGAGACATGGGACCATATGCTGGTGATATGACTGGCGTTCAAGGTACTCCTCCACCAGATATGATGGGGCCACCTCCAGGTGATATGGATGGTGGTATGGATGCCATGGATGATGCTTTCGGTGGTCCTGGATCAGATATGGCTCCTCCACCGGATGATCCAATGGGTGCTGCACTTGACGATTCTGCAGCAACCAGTGACGCTGGTGCTGCCGGAGGACAAGGTCCTGGACCAGATCCTATGGCTCCTCAATCTGACCCAGGAATGGATCCAGGAATGGAAAAACCTGAAGACGACGACCAGGGTGGTGCTATAGGTTAATACCATCTAAGACTATAAAAGTGGTGCACTGAATTTGTTGTGCACCACTTTTTAGACTATTTGTTTATAATTAAAGGTGACAAGGTATCTGTCCCGTTAGTTTGAGGCACATCTTCTTTATTCTTCACAAGAACTAATCACAAAACCTTTCTAATAATAGATCAGCTATGTTTGGCAAGAAAAAAAATGACATTCTTGTTGACCACAGGCTGGCTTACTCTGTCTCCTTAACTACCAGGAGGCATGGAGTATATATAAATCGTGAAGAGGTTGATAAAAAATTTCCGGAAAGTGATCCTCCACAAACTATTCGAGAACTAAACAGGTTTCTTGCAGATAAAAAACTTGAAGCAAATCCAATTAATATTTCAATAGATGATTTTAAGGACAAAAATTTTGTTTTCCCTTGTGCAGTACCATTCAATAATGGTGAGTCAATAATAGCATTAAGCGTTTTTAAGAAAGAAGATCTTTATTTTATTAAGTTTCTTGACCCTTTAGATCCGCAGGCGAGGCAACAGGAAGTCGAAATAAATGAATTTGAGAAGCTTTGGAAAAATATTGTCATTTCAGTAAATGCACTTAGAGGTATTGAAAGTAAAGAAAGGCCCTTTGACGTAAAATGGTTCCTTCCTGAATTGTGGAAATGCAGGTACATGCTTCTCTGCGCTTTCATAATTTCTATCCTACTGAATATATTATCATTTACTCCTATAATTTTCATACAGATTTCCTTAGATAAAGTAGTAGGGTATAAAGCTGTATCCACTTTATATGTTCTTACAGCAGGAGTTGTTGTTGCACTATTATTTAATGCAATAATGGGTTTTGTTCGTGATTATATTTTTAACTATATTGGAGATATGCTGGAGTCCAGAATTGCAACTGATATCTTTGATAAATTATTGGGATTACCATTGATACAAGTTCAAGGGGACAATATTACAAAATTCAATGGCTCAATGCAATCAATTACAGCATTAAGGAATACTATCGTCATGAGAGTGTTTAAGGTAGTTTTTGATTTGACTGCTGTTCTTGTTTTTGTCCCAGTCATGTTTGCTTATAATTTACTTATGGGCATTATAGTGCTTGGATTTGCATTATTGATGGGTTTTAACAAAATCATTTTTAACAATATTGCGAACAAATCACCAGAAATTCTTAACGGAGTTGAAAATAGTAAAAACAGCCTGATTCGTGAAACTTTGCATGGAATGACAATGTTAAAGGAGTTTGAAGAGGAAGAATCAGAGAGGAAAAATTGGAGAAAATCTGCTGCGGCTTCAATTATACTAAGATCAAAGAAAAATCAGTCAAACAGTACATCTACAGAGATTAATGGTTTCCTTCAACAAGCCATGACAATTACAATTATCTTCACTGGGGTACAATTGGTTTTTGCTGAGCAACTTTCTGCTGGTTCAATCATTGCGATTAATATGGTCGCTGGGAAATTAACATCACCGATTATTGCAGCGATTACTTTATATGGTGAAAGAAGCCAATTTTTAACCCTCATGTCTCGTATAAGTGACATTTGGGACAAGGGGAGTGAACAGATGGGGGCAGGAGTTCACTCAACTATAAGTGGGAAATATATTTTTGAAAATGTTTCAATGAGTTTTGGGGATGTAAAAGCATTAAACGGATTATCTTTTGAACTTACCCCCAAATCCAAAGTTGCAGTAGTAGGTCCTACGGGGGCGGGTAAAAGTACATTGCTAAATATGATTGCAGGAACGTATCGTCCTACAGAGGGAAAAATGGAAATTGATGGAGTAGGATTCAATCAATATGATTTGTCATATTATCGTTCACAGGTAATGCTTTTGGATAAAAACCCCATTTTTTTTAAAGGTACAATTGAAGATAATATGTCTCGGGTCACACATAACATCGGCAAAAATGAACTTGCACACATTTTTGCTTTAACAGGATTTGATGAACACCTTCAAAAACTACCTGAAGGTATTCATACAGAAATCGATGAAACAGCCACCCAATTAGCTGGAGGGGCAGCTAGCCTGCTGGCACTATCTAGGGCTTTGCTTGCAAATCCTAAGGTATTGCTTTTGGATGAGTTTGCGGATTCACTGGATATTGATACTAGAATTAAATTACAAGATAACTTTTCTTCTATAACTACTGATAGGGCGGTAGTGGATGCTCAAAATGTTATTAGCCATGAATTAGATTCAATTTCGAATTACGATAAGATTATTGTATTGGATGGAGGGAAAGTGGTTGGCCAAGGTAAGCATGATCGCTTACTTATTGATTGTGAAGTTTATAGGCAAATGTTGGAAAAAGAAAAAAAATTAAGTGAAATTGGAGATTCAAAAACTGCAATGTCAAAGGATCTATCTCACATAGAAAAAGATAATTTTTAGTTTTGGAAATTCTTAAATGGTTGTAGCAACAAACACACTGAAACCTCAATTATTAGTGGTGAAAAAAGGTGAGTATGTCTTTGAGGAAGGAGACGAAGCAGTATTTGCCTATGTCCTTACTGAAGGTGTAATTGAGATTGTTGCGATTATGAAGGGAGAAGAACAGGTTCTTGGGAAAGTAGAAAAAGGAACCGTTTTTGGAGAAATGGCAATAATTGATGGCTTCCCAAGAAGTGCATCTGCTCGCGCTGAAGTTGATTGTAAAGTACAAGAAGTGGGGCACAAAGAATTTCTTAATTATATCTCTAAAAAACCAGATGCTGCGTTCATGATAATGACTAGATTGTCTGGTTTTGTCCGGTCTGCTGATAAAAAAGCAAGTGAAAGTTTTTTACTTCGTAAAACAGGTTCTAATGATCAAAATAATGATCAAAATAATGATCAAACAGACATTGCCGCTGTACATAATTTTGAAGACACGGAATCTATTTATGCAAGGCCTCCTTCAAAACCAGTAATCATAACTGCTGCCGGCCTACTAATATTCACTTTGTGCATGGTGTTATGGTCATCTTTTTCTTTTGTTGATAAGACAGTCTCTGCACGTGGTAAATTCACTAATACTGCACCAAATATTGAAATTCAATCTACCGGAAGTTCAATTATTGAGGAATTAAATTTAGATCGAGGTCAATTCATAAAAAAAGGTGAAACAGTAGCAGTACTTGATGGTACTGTGGTGAACGCCAATCTCAAAATTACTAGAGACAAAATATACGCTGTAAAAAATAAAATATTACGACTGGAACTTCAAAAAAATTCAATCTTAAATAAATCTTTAAATAAGGATTTGTCTGGCCAACTAGACCGTATTAATGAAGAAATACTTTATAAAAATTTTGATGAGTTTATGATTAAAATGAAAACATTTTCTTCTGATCTATTGCGCTTGGAATCGGAAATTGTTTCAATTAATGCAGATAAAGAATTAATACGTGACCAACTGGATATAAAAATTAAAATTGAAGAAGGTAAAAAGAAATTGTTTGAGAAAAATGTTGGCACCTTAATGGATACGTTAAGTTCAACCGATCAAAGAATTTCTGTAAACCGTCAATTATTGACAACAACTGGAAGTATCGAAAAGTTGAAATCGGAAAAAATATCAATTATGGATAAGAAATCTTCTTATTTGACGGGTGAATTAGTCAAAATAGCACAGGAGCTTTCTTCTTTTAATGATCAATTACTTCAATTGAACGAGGAATTAATTAAAAATGAATTAGAGAGGAGTAATTTATTTGTTAAATCTCCAGTTGAAGGTGTAGTATTAAATTTACCGACTGTGACTATCGGGTCTCTTATTAATAAAGGTGAACCAATAGTTACACTAGTTAGAACAGGGCTACCTCTTGTTTTGGAGATTGATGTAGACCCAAAAGATGCCAGTGATTTGTATAATGGTAATCCTGTTTCTGTCAAAATTGATGCGTTACCATTTCAACAGTTTGGAGACTTGGCTGGAACCTTAACATATATATCAGATGACACTGTAGAAGAGTCTCTTCAGGGAGAATCTGGAGCTTTTTATCGTGGTCGTGTTAATGTAGAAGAATCTGAGCTTGTTGGATTGCCTGAAGAATTTGATTTAACGCCAGGTATGCTTGCAAGTGCAGATTTAAAAGTTGGCAAAAGAAGATTGATTACATATTTTACAAATCCAATTTTAAAATCTCTATCAAGTGCAATGCGTGAGCCCGATTGATACTATGCTAACGCTACTTCGACTATAGTAACATTAGAAAGTGTGAACCTCTCCGGCTAGGTATTTAACTCCAAAAACTAACACTATTTTTTTCAAAGTCAGAAACCTCAGAGTAAAATCAACACTTACTTACCAATATATGATTGTATATATTTAATCACAATTAAGAATCCTTCCCTGTAGACTAACGTTGTTAAATTAAATAAAAGATGTTATGTTTTTTTCTTTTCATTTATCGAATTCGTTGGTAATTCAGAGCAGGGATATGGCCGTCTTTTTTAGAAAAATAATAAAAAATAGCTTTAAAAAATACAAAAGATAAATTTCAAATTTTTATAACAAAATACTCTGAATTAGAATGTTCCTATGAACAAATTACTAATTTTAGTTAAAGTCTTGTTTATAGTATTTTTATCCGGATGTATTTATCAAGCAGAATATGTAGGATAACTGGAAAACGGCAAACCCCATGGTAAAGGAAGCATTACCTATGAAAATGGGGAAATATATGAAGGAGAATGGAAGGAGGGACTAAAAGAAGGTCTAGGGTCTCTAACTTCACCTAACGGAAGTAAATATGAAGGTGAGTGGAAGAATGACAAAATGGAAGGTCAGGGCAACTATACTTGGCCTAATGGGAAAAAATATGAAGGTGAATGGAAGGATGGGAAAAAGGATGGAAAGGGTGTCATATTATATGAAGATGGAAGTAAAATGGAAGGTGTGTTTAGAGATGACAGACCCTGGCAAACTATGCTTTCAGACTAAAAATATTTTTAAGATACCAAAATGATCAAGGTGCTCACACTTATTCCAATGGGGAGAAATATGTGAGTGAATGGAAGGGTGAGGTGCCTTGGATTTAGGAAATACAACAAAAATGGAGAAATGTTAAGCATCTGGACAAACGGAAACTTCCAGTAAAATTTTAAACTGAAATAAGCCACATCATCTCCTCTAAGTTTGTTTCTAACAAATAACACAAAACTCAATAAAATCAAATGAAATGGTTTTACTTTCTAACTACTTTCTAACAAAATAAACTAGTAAAAACAGTATTTAAAAGATAAAATCTACTCCCACCCAAATGTGCCTGGAGGTTTGTGAGTGATGTCGTAAAACACTGTTTCAATTCCAGAAAGAGAGAGAATTGATTCAACCAATGGATCAAGCAAATGCCAATCGATACGAGCAAATTGGGCAGTCATAACATCTTCAGAAACAACCGGCCGTAAAACGATACTGTCTTCTTTTCCATTTTTGGAAATCGGTAGTAAGATTACTAGCAGCTGGAATATTTCTCGCATTAGAGAATTTTTTTTCAGCATTTGCGTTGCAAAAAAATCTACCTCTCTAAGAAGATCGAGTCGATCACTATTGCAAAATGCTTTTCGAACTAAAAAAGGTGCATTACTATCTTTAAAGTTTGATCCCAGTTGAACAACAACCCGATTAATTCCACGGACTTCATTTGTTAAAAGTGTTGCCTCCTTTTCAAGCCAGCACCAATCACGTGGAGCATTTCTGAGTGCTGCCGGAAGTTTGTAAGTACGCTTATCCCCTTGTACTCCGACCGAACGTACGGGAAGTATTTGACTATCACAATTACTATTCTTCAAACATTTTGAAACTAACTCAGCTGTTTTTTCGAGTTCTGTAAAACCTTCTTTGCCATTAGAACATAAAATATTGATTGAAAGTCCTGGGCCCGGAAACGGATGCCTTAAGACAATTGAGTCAGGTAGACCCAATAGTGTCCCAACCTGACGAACTTCATCCTTGTAAAGATCTTTGAGCGGTTCTACAACTTTGCCAGAACTCATCAAATCTAGAACGTCTTGCACACGATTGTGATGTGATTTAATTACTTCCGCGTGTTCCGTTCCTCCAGATTCGATAATATCAGGATAGAGAGTTCCCTGTCCTAACATCCATTCAGTTTCAGGCAAGTTTAATTCGGTCAATAATCTTTCCCGCATCTGAATGAAAGTTGCTCCAATTTTATGCCTTTTAATTTGTGGATCAACCTCTTCAGACACAGCGTCCAGAAAGAAAGTACTGTAATCTCTTGATTCAATATTGTAATATCCCAAGTTTTGGTAACGATCGATAATTTCAGTGCTTTCATCTTTTCTCATGAAACCGTTATCGATGTAAAGCCCCAAAATATTTTCTTTGCCAAGGACTTTATTTAACAAGGCAAAAGCCACAGATGAATCAACTCCCCCACTGATAAACATCAAAATTTTACGATTACCGACCTCCTGCCGCAGCCGCCAAGTAGTTTCTTCAATAAAATTATCCATTGACCAATGACCACTCAAATCACAAATGTTGACGAAATTTTCTAACATTGTCAGTCCCTGTTCTGAGTCATTTACTTCCGGATGGAACTGTAAGGTATATATTGGAAGAATACAGTGATTCATAGCAGCAATACATCCTGACGTAGTGACTCCTGTTACTTTAAAATCTGGGGGACATTCTGTGACGCTGTCTTGGTGACTCATCCATACCTGATTTGGAAAACTAACATTTTTCCAAAGTTTAAAATCTGCAGTCTGAGTTAAGGTTGCTTTGCCGAATTCCCCTTTGCCAGTATTGGTAATTGTTCCGCCAAATTCTTTAGCAATCAACTGATGACCATAACATAAACCTAGGACAGGAAGATTTAATTTAAATATTTTTGAATTAAAATTTGGAATTCCTGAAGAGTAAACTGAGGAGGGGCCCCCGGAAAGAATTATACCTTTTGCCTGCGAAAGTAATTCTTCATTTGCGGATGGAGAAAATATTTGGGTGTAGGCACCTAAATGTCGTACACGTTTTGCGATAAGATGTGCGTATTGACTTCCAAAATCAAGCACGGCTATGAAGTCCTGCATTGCTTTTCCTTTAATAGCAAGATAATCTATTAGACAAATAATAATAGCATTATATAAAAATTTGCACAATCTCAAGGAGCTTTCTCATGTTTGGAATCGGGCTTCCCGAAATTATTGTCATTGCTGCAGTCGCACTTGTTTTTATTGGTCCGGACAAACTCCCTGGAGTTTTGCGTTCCCTTGGGAAGGGCCTGGTTGAGCTTAAGCGTGCAACAAGTGATGTTCGAACGACTGTTCAGGATGAAATGCATAAAATTGAAGAAGAGATTGAGCTTAATGAAGTTCGCAAAAACGCCGAAGATTTTAGTAATGAACTTGGAGGAGTTGCAAATAAGATGGATCCCTTGTCCCTCTCAAAAATGAGTTCCGACACACAACTTGAAAAAATTGCTGACGCAATCGAAAATACTGAGATTGGCGAATCAGTGTCTTTGAAGAATGGTGATATAACATCAAAATTGTCAAAATCGACAGGCATTCAAGCCGGTGACTTCTCTGTCCCACAGACTTCGGATAAAAACACAAAAAAATTGGCAACTGTTGAAAAATCAAATGCTGAAAAAAGTTGATGTTGTTCAATCTTTCCTGCTGAAAAGGAGAAATTGATATGTATAAAAAGCTTGGCGTGGATTTTTATGTGTGTTAGTGTCTTGGCTCAGTGGATAATTGTATAATCTGCAGAATTGCTGTAAAAAAAGTGTGCCATTTTAAAAAAGGGTTTTTAATAATTAACTTATAATTGAATTTGAAAGGTTAGAGTATGAGTAGCCAGGAAGAGTTGGTGAGTGAATATAAAGCCTCAACTAATGAAGATTTAAGGAAACGTCAAAAGAGCATCGACGAAGGAGAAGCACTTGATAAGGAAATTAACCAGCGTATGGATTCAGGGGAAATAGGTGTTTCGCATGGCACTGACAACCATGTAGGAATCATCATGCTCGGCCTGGCAGGAGTATTTACACTTTTTTGCCTGTATCTTATTTTTAGTATTAGTCCAGCTCATTAAACGGATTAATTAAAGAATCAAAACTAAAAAATAGAAATTGCCGGCCTTCAAAATCAGGCTTTTTTAGAATTTTGTCTCTTGAGCATCATTTCCGCATATTCTATGTCTAGGGGGACATCTACTCCCACACTGTCATTTTCTGCTTCCACGCAGAGCAGTGTTTCACCATTTTCCAGAATTCTCAATTGTTCCAATTGTTCAGTATGTTCAAGAGCAGACTGGGGCCATTGTTGAAATTGCAGTAGAAAATCCAGTTGAAACAAATAAACACCCAGATGGCGCCAAATTGAAAATTTTTCCCATTGTGCGGAACGTGTAAATGGAATCAGAGAACGTGAAAAATAGAGTGCCTCACTTTTTTTGTTTAAAACTACTTTAACCACATTAGGATCATGCAACATTTTCTTATCAGTGATTTTATAAATAAGGGTTGCTCCTTTTGTACCTTCCGTGTTTTGTGCCTGCAGGATAAGCCTTTCTATGTCAGAAGATAGAAGCAGCGGTTCGTCTCCCTGAATATTCAATACCCATTCACAGGAAAGTCCGGAAATCGCTTCAACTATACGGTCAGTGCCTGTTTTGTGTTTCTGGTTTGTCAAAATGCCTTTGCCTCCAAATTTTTCTACTGCAGTCAAAATACGCTGATCGTCTGTTGCAACCAGGACATCGTCAATTGCCTTAGTCTGCATGGCACTTTCCCATACATGCTGAATCATTGATTTTCCGGCAATTTCTACCAAAGGTTTCCCGGGAAATCTACTGGACGCATAACGTGCAGGAATAACCGCTAATGTTTTTATTGCACCGGAAAAGTTCACAAATACTTGTACAGAAGGTGATTAATAATTGATGAATCTTTATAAAATTTTGAATATAGGTTATCTCGAGCGGAGCGAGGACCCTTCTCTCAGTCACCACTATATATCATTTTCTTTCTGTTCGATGATATCTAGAGAATTTAATCCATTTTAAGACGGCATCATACTTAATATTTTTCCAATTGATAAACACGTTCCAGGATTCCGTCTAGGCCTTTGTTTCGCAGTCTTATATCGAGAATATCAGTAGTTTCAAATAGTTCCAGTCTGCCGTATTGAGAAAAAAGCATTTCTATTTCCTTATCAGGAACGCTGAAAGGAGGGCCACTCATTTGATCCTGCTCATACTCTAGTGTAATGAGTAAAAGACGTCCTCCTGGAACAAGAAATGACAAAAGATGTTCTGCATACTTTTGCCGCTCCGGACTATCAAGGGCAACTATCGAACCTCGATCAAAAATTGCTTCAAAAAAACCTGTATGCTCCTGAGTTAAGTCAAAGAAGTCACCATTGAAAATATCAATTGAATCACTCCTGAAGAGTTGTAATTTGCCTGCGGATTGAATTGAATGAAATATTTTGTTTTCAGTAAAAAATTCTTCAACTGCCTTACTCACCAATTCAACACCGACAACTTTTTTCGCTCTGTTTGCCAGCCAGGGCAAATCTAGAGTTTTCCCACAAAGCGGAACAAAAACGTTTTCTGGTGACTTCTTTAAAAACTCTCCGTAATGGCGAATCAAATATGGATTCACCTCAGGAAGATGAAAACCGATTCGTCCTTCCTGCCAGCGCGATTCCCATGGATTCATAAACTGCATCTGTATAAAAAAAGTTAAAAACTAAATCCCTATTTCGGCACGGTTAATTCTTGCCGAAGCAGGCTGCAGATGCTCATAACGCCAGCGATGCCACGGTACGATGAATCCGGCAGCAAACTCATCTACTATTTCTGTTGTAAGTTTTACTGCTAATGCATTGTATGATTCACTTGTTTTTTCATCTTCTGCAAGTACATACTGTTTTCTTACACGAAAAATCAAATTACCACTATGCGCTTCTATCAGTTTTAAACGGATTACCCATTGTTCATTGGAAGAACAATCCTTTGTGCAGGGGAAAGAAGCGAAATCTAGCAGCAAAAAAAATGAACTTTGTAGTTCTTTTTCTAGTTTACTGGCAATATCTTTATCTGATATTCCGGTTAGAATCAACGTACTGAGGTAAGTTCTGAAATGTGATCGAAGTTTAGGATTGTTCGCGAATTTCCGCTTTTGCTCCTTGATTCCTGTCACTTTACCCAAAGAAGGCAGCTCACGCAAACGCTGCTCAATTAGCTCTATCATTTGAGGCCAAACAGTTTCCAGATTTTTTGGTGACTTAACAGTCAGAAATGCCACTGGTTTTTGCATATAAGGCAAAAGATCAGCTCTGTCCTTGATGTCGATTGTTTTACAAGCAGACAGGAAGGATTGTATCCCTATGAAGTATGCCAGAAGAACAGGTAGAGAAAATGGTTTGTAATTAATGATAAATTCTAGTTTCATTTAAATTCCATTTCAAAAAAAATGTTTCACCCAACCACCTTACTGACACATAGATTAAACACAAGCGTTTAAGATTTCAACTTGTTATTTTGGCGTAAAAACTATATTCTTGATGTTTAATTTTACCTTAATTTAAAAGGATTTGATCCAATGTTGAGTGAGGAAATAAGTACTAAGATTGATAGTCTAACTCAGAGACTGGACGATTTAGAAGGGTTTCTTTGAAGTTCCTATTAAGCAAAAACAGGTAGAGGATTTAGAGCAGCAAACTTCCCATGACGGATTTTGGGAGTTACCTCAGGGTGAGCGGACTGCATTACTGAAAAACATTTCACGTTTAAGTGATTCAATTCAAGATTGGCGTGCCCTTGATTCCTTGCATGACGATTTAAAAGCTGCGGCTGATTTGTACCGTGAAGAAGAGGATTCTGATTTATTGAAAGAGATTCTTGCTTCATGCACTAAACTTAATAATGATCTTGAATCCCTTGAAATAACAGGATTGTTTAACGGTGACGCAGATGACAGGAATGCCATCGTCTCGATTCATCCAGGAGCAGGAGGGACAGAATCCACAGACTGGGTATCAATGCTTTATGAAATGTACCGCAGATGGCTTTCCGAGGAAGGATATAAATTCCAATTGCTTGACTACCTCCCCGGAGATGAAGCCGGAATTAAGTCAGTTACTTTTTCAGTAGCAGGTTCATATGCTTATGGTAAACTAAAAACTGAAATTGGAGTTCATAGACTGGTCCGCATTTCTCCGTTTGATTCACAAAAAAGACGTCATACATCTTTTGCGTCTGTCTTTGTTTATGCGGAAATTGATGATGATGTCGAAGTTGAAATAAACACTGACGATATTCGTATTGATACTTATCGGGCGAGCGGTGCCGGAGGGCAGCATGTAAATACTACTGACTCTGCGGTACGTATAACACATTCTCCGAGTGGTATTGTGGTGCAGTGTCAAAATGAACGTTCCCAGCACAAAAACAAAGCCACCGCGATGAAAATGCTCAAAGCACAGTTGTTTGATTTACAACAGAAAGAACTGAATAAAGAGAAGGAATTAGAAAACAGCAAAAAACAGGAAAATGCTTGGGGGAGTCAAATCAGGAGCTACGTTCTGCACCCCTATCAAATGGTAAAAGATCATCGAACAAACTGGGAAGCAGGAAACACTCGAGCCGTTTTGAACGGTGATATAAACGGTTTCATCAAGGCCGCACTTTCACAAAAAGTGTGTAATTATTAGCGAAAAAAACCTTTAACCAAAACTCTAAAATGGCTTCATTTGATATTGTCTGCGAAATTGACACCCAGGAAGTAAGCAACGCGGTTGATCAGGCCCGAAGGGAAATTAAAAACCGTTATGATTTCAAAGGTTCAAGTTGTGAAATTGATTTTGATAAAACCAAATCTGTATTGATGATAACTGCCGATGATGAAATGAAAATGCAAATTACGATCGACATTATGCTGACTAAATTGATCAAACGTTCCGTCCCAGTAAAATCGCTGGTATATGGTAAGACTGAGCCAAGCGGGAGAGTGCAAAAAAAAGAGATTACTGTGCAGCAGGGATTGAGCAAAGAGCAGTGCAAAAAAATCAATCAATTTATCAAATCAAGCAAAATCAAAGTTCAGCCGCAAACCCAGAGCGATTCGGTACGTGTCAGCAGTAAAAAAAAGGATGACCTGCAGGCCGTAATGCAGGCGATCAAAAAGCATGAATTTGACTTTGACGTACAGTTTGCGAATTTTCGTTAAGCAGCAGACATTATTTCCGTCTCACATTCATTGTCTTTGTAAAATCCTCAATCTGCGTTCTGATCTAAATCCGTATCGGTTTCGAGAAAAAACGGAGATTTGATTTATTCCAGGAACCAGCTCGAGTACAGTGCTAAACAGAAAATCATCATTATCAGATCGCTGAAACGGATTGTCTTCAGGCGATTTTAAGTTAGAAGAATAAAACACCTTTTCATGATTTAAATGCACAAATACATCTCTCACATTAGCCTCGTTGCTTACTTTTCCACTTAAAACCAGTGACTGCAAATCAGTTTCTCCCAGCACTGTGTTTCCTTCAATATCTTGCCATTTCAAATCGATAAACTTAGGTGTCTTCACCATTTTATTCGAAAGCGAATTCTGCAAATTCCAGTGGTGAACTATCTTTGGTGTGCCAGATTTGGTATCAATCATTTCCAAATTTATTTTTCCTAAAGACACTTTATTTTTCAAAGTTTTAAACAGAAAATAATCTTTTTGCTCATGATCAGGTTCAAGATTTTTTAGCATTAATTTACCACGATTAACCCTGAATGAACCTTCTGTTCCCCTAATTCTCAGTAACAATTCCGGTACAGTTTCCCTGCCCTTATTCACCAGCTTGAAAGCTAAGGCGATAATTTCACCGGATTGAACTTTTCCGTCACCATTGCCTTGACTGCCAAGTTCTCCATCGTCATGTATTTTCATTGCCATCTGAAACGAAGGAATTCTTTTCGGTAAAAAATGTAGCTGCAGATTTAAAGATTTTAATTTCTTAAAATTATGGTCAAAAAGCACAAGTTCAATCGGTTCAATTTCCTGCATCATTCCAGCGAAATATTTAACCTTAAGTGTATGTTCAGCTTCTTCATCCGCCTCAATCAGGCCTAATGGAAATTCTAAACCGTCAAGTAAAACATTGCCAGCCTTTGTAACAGCAAGCAATCGCTGGCCAGCAAGCTTGCCTTTATTACTGAGTTTAACTTTTAGCTGAATTTGATTCGCAGATATTTCCTCCGCAAACCAGCTCAAATTGAGTTTTTCTACCACAGGTGTATTTAAAAAAGGGTTTAAACTCCAGTCAATTCGGTGTCTCTCAAGTGCTTTGGTTATTTTGTCACTTTCCTGTTGAGAAACTTTTCTCGAAATTTGGTGTAGCCTGGAATTTATATCTTCTTTGTTCCAAGTCAGCAAAATTTGTTTAGCTGTTTTTACAAAAATATCTGTATTTAAATTTTCTATAATGTCAACGTTTTCAATTAATTCAGTTTCATCAAAAAAATCGTCTTTGGCTGACAAATAACGTATTTCAAACATCTCAGAATCAGCACTAACATTGTGCTTATTTTGTTCAATCAAAAGATGGAACCGTTTCTGAGTAAATGATTCTTTCTGTATATCCACTACTTGCCGATTATTTGCCGGTGGAACAGTAACTGGAATTAATCTCAATGTAGGCATTACTCCGATATTGTGGATCGAGTGTCCGGATGGTGTTAAATATTCTCCTATTGTTAATTTCAGCCCTGAACCGTCTTTCAAATCCCAAAGAGTTTGAACTGTACCTTTACCGAAACTTTGCTCTCCAATCACAATTGCGCGTTGATTCTGTTTTAAAGCAGCAGCAACAATCTCTGAAGCAGAAGCACTTCCGCGGTTTATTATCACAACCAACGGAATATCCTTTAAAAGGGTGTTGGTAAACAACTGTTTTGAATTATGAGTATTTGAAACCGAATGACCTACTGTACTGACTATTCGCTGCTTTCCAGTTAAAAATAAATCACTAACCTTCACTGCTTCTTCCAGTAATCCTCCAGGATTGTTTCTCAAATCAAGCACCACTCCTTTGACATTAGCTAAGTCAGCAAGTTTGTTTTTAAGTTCTTGTGAAGTAGCGATTTGAAAATTTTTTATTCTTACATAACGAACAGTTTGAGCTCCGCTTTGTAAATCAAAAGTTTCAACGCTTTCTAGCTTAATTTCTTCACGTAAAAGTTCAAAACTTAAGGCTTTTGCATGGCCTTTTCTGAGGACACTGATAGTAACCGTCGTTCCTATATCGCCGCGTAAACGATGAAGAATTTCGTCGAGTGTCAAGTGTTCTGTTTTCTCATCATCAACTGCAACTATTATGTCAAGTGGTTTCATACCAGCCTGTGCGGCAGGGCTACCATCCATCGGTGTAATCACAGTCAGTTGATCATCACGTGTGCCTACAACCAGTCCTACTCCAGCAAATTGACCTCCGATATTGATGTTGAATTCCTGAAAAATATCATTCGACAATAATACTGAGTATGCGTCCAAGCAATTCAGGATTCCACGAGCAAACAATTGCTCAATTTTTAATTGCGCTAGCTGGGGGTTTTTTTGCAAAAGATGTTTCATCAATTTCTGCAAAGTGATATGCAAATCATAAAGCCCGTTCAATTTTTCAACAGAGATGTAGGAAGATTCTTTCTCAAGCCTGACTAGTAATCTCGTTCCCTGACCATTTTTCCCAAATTCTGGTAAAACCCAAACTTCTGGAACCATCCGACCAAGTTCAGTTAAAGCACCTTGAAGTAATTTCTCCGGTTCCAGTTTTTTTGGATGTACATAATCCAGTTGCAGATGCATTATCACTTCCGCAAGCAAAGGTGCTTCCGGTGCGGCAATTGAAGTAGAAAGGTAATCCGAACTTGTTTTTCCCAGAAACCTGCAACTTGATAAAACAAGTGGGAACAGTACTATGAAAAAAAGTGTTAATAATCGTTTCAGTTTCATTTTTTTGGTCAGTGGATTTGCTTTAAACTAAAATATTTTTATTATCAACTATTCTAATTTCGTTATAAGTAATTTTTATTATAAAATAAGTTAGGTAGAACTTTTATCTATTCACTAAATTAAACTTTGAAGACTTGTCATTTTCAAAGTTTAATTATTTTCCGCAAAAATATATTCTCTTTCTGATTGAAATTACTCATTGATGATTCCAGCTTTTGCTTGAAAAATCAAAACGTCTGTGGTATCTATCACCTCATTCCAAATTAATTAGTAATGGAGCATTCAACTAAAAATAATAACAAAACATGAACATCGGTTCCCTCTTACCTAGACATGCCCGTTATCGTCCGGAAAACCTTGCTTTTGTAGTTGGGAAAGAGCGTTTAAACTTTTTTGAATTAAATGAGCGTGTGAATCGACTGGCAAATGCACTGTTGGATTCCGGAATTCGCAAAGGTCAAAAAATGGCAACTGTTCTGCCAAATTGCGAAGAGTTGATGCTGCTCTACTGGGCGGCCGCAAAAACAGGTATCGTGATTGTACCGGGAAGTCCTTTGCTGCAAGGTTCCGGATTGGCAACGCTGCTTAGGGACTCTGATACTGTAGTTGTCTTTGCAGATGCAGAATCTGCAGAACGACTGGATAAAATTAAAAATGAGCTTCCTGCAATTCAAAATAATCATTGGATAATGCTGGGAGAAAGCAAAATGATTCGTGGCTTTAAATCTTATCCTGATTTTATCGCGGGAGCCTCTACTGAAGAACCTCCGGATGCTCAACTGTGTGATGATGATGTCTACAACATTATGTATTCTAGCGGAACCACTGGGGCTCCAAAAGGTATTGTTCACACGCATGATGTTCGGGCTAATTACTGTACGCACTTTGCTTCCGCATGGCGTATGACTCCAGAAAGTATTGTGCTACATGCAGGATCAATAGTTTTCAACGGGGCTATGCTGGATTTAATGCCTTGGATGTTTCTAGGGGCGACTTACATTCTACACCACTACTTTGACCCGGGTGCGGTATTGGCTGCAGTTGAAAAAGAAAAAGTGACTCACATAGTTATGGTGCCTGCACAGATTTCCGCACTGCTCAATCATCCTGACTTTGAACCAAAAAAACTGTGTTCGTTGGAAATGCTCCAAAATGTCGGTGCACCACTACTGCTGGAATACAAACACAAATTAAATGAAGTATTACCCGGAATATTTTATGAATTATATGGAGTTACAGAAGGATTCTTTTCACATTTGGATCGTGATGATGCTCTTCGTAAAGTAGGTTCTGTTGGCGCAGCACCTCCATTTTTTGACATAAAAATTTTACGGGAAGACGGTGAAGAATGTGAAGCGGGTGAGGTTGGAGAAATTTGCGGTCGTGGTCCAATGATGATGAACGGTTATTATAAACAGCCTGAATTAACCAAAAAAACTATAGTTAAAGGTTGGTTACATTCAGGCGATTTAGGATACCTTGATGATGATGGGTTTTTGTTTCTCGTGGACCGTGTTAAAGACATGATTATCAGTGGCGGAGTTAATGTGTACCCAAAAGATATTGAAGAAGTTATTATTCAGCATCCAGCGGTTGCAGAAGTTTCAGTGTTTGGAGCTCCCGACAAAAAATGGGGAGAATCACCTATTGCAGCTATAATTTTTCACGATGGTCAAAGCCTATGTCCAGACGAATTGATTACATGGACCAATGAACGTGTAGACGCAAAATTTCAGCGAATTTCAGCTGTCCAAATTTACAAATCTTTTCCACGCAATGTCGCAGGGAAGACTCTCAAACGTGCAATGCGTGAATCTTACATCAACAAATGAAAACAGGAAACCAAGTCGAGATAATAGACAGTTTGAAAAGGGATTCAATTCCGGAGCTGATTTTGGCTAATTGTGATTGTTATTACACATTTTAGATTTTACATTCAACTGCTTTTTTGATACAATTTTTGCGCAAATACATCAAGGTTTGAATCAAATCCCTAAGTTGCATGGACGAGAATAGATTATTCAATAATTGGAAAAATGCTTTAATTGTTTCCCTACAGCTGCCCAATAGATCAAACGCAGAAGTCAAGCGTTCACTAAAAGAAATGTCTTCACTCGTCTATTCCCTAGGCGGAGTAGTGACAAGACAAATTGTGCAGGTGCGCACACAAATACATCCTGCATATTTTTTTGGCAAAGGTAAGTTAGATGAGATTAAATTAACGCTTAAAAATGAAGCCGTTGATGCACTGCTGGTGGATAATCAACTTAGCCCTAAACAGACCCAGAATTTAGAGAGGATATTAGAATGTGCCGTTCTGGATCGTACTCAAGTAATTTTAGAAATTTTTGCAAAAAATGCCCGTACCCGTGAATCAAAACTGCAGATCGGTTTAGCGCAGGCTGAATATTTATTGCCTCGTTTAGTAGGATTGTGGAAACACCTTGACCGGGAGCGCGGTGGAATTGGTGCTTCACGTGGTACAGGTGAAAAGCAGATTGAAAAAGACAGACAATTTTTGCGACGTCGAATAATACGCCTCAAAGCTCACTTAGAACGAGTCGAAAAGGAACGTAACACTCAAAAAAAACGGCGTTCAAATTGCCTGCGGGTGACCCTCATAGGTTATACAAATGCAGGTAAATCTACAATAATGAATGCTTTGACAAATTCAGAGCTTTTAGTGGAGGATCGATTATTTGCCACACTTGATTCGACAACACGTCTTTTAGGAGATGATACACGACCTAAAGTTCTGTTATCTGATACAGTTGGTTTCATTAGTAATCTGCCCCATGAAGTGGTTGCGGCATTCCGTTCAACTCTCTCAACTGTCAAAGATGCAGATTTACTGCTTCAGATTGTAGACGCTAGTGACAACGTCGATGAACATTTACAAACGTCTGCATATGTTTTGGAAGACCTGGATGCTCTCTGTATTCCTATTCTTACAGTATTTAACAAAATAGACAGGATTTCATCTACGCGTTTATTAATGTTGGAAAAAATGTATCCTGATGCAGTTTTTGTTTCTGTTGTAAATACCGAAGAAAGCGGACTCATTAACAGTTCAACTTTAGTAGATAAAATAAGAAAAAAGATCCTGCTATTTTTTGATGAACGTATGAAAACTGTGACAATTCGTCTCGATTATCTGCACTCACAGCAGTTGTCAAATATTTACGAATGGAGCAGGGTAGATAACATTGATTATCAAGAGGAGGGTATCATGATGACATTGACCACAATTCCCGGCAATTTGGAAAGACTGCGTCATCACTTAGGCTCAGTTTTCACGGAAATGGGTTAATAAATTATAAGCATGCTGTTTCGACTGCTTTAACCTAATTTAAGGCATAACTTTATAATACATGCAATGACATTACTGCTAACGAAAACAATATTTTCTGGCAACTAAGTCATTCAGCATAATTTTAATTAGAAGAAAAAAATAAATGCAAAAATTTATTGTGGAGGGAGGATTTCCTCTTTCTGGAAGCATCACACCATCAGGCAATAAAAACGAAGCTCTGCCTGTACTTGCAGCATCATTACTAGCACATGAACCTGTTACTATACGCAATGTCCCTGACATTTTGGACATTGCGATCATGCGGAACTTACTTGTTAGTCTTGGCGTTAAAATTAAGCAAATTGATAAGCATTCTTTTCGAATTGATTCAAACCATCTGCGTGCTACAATTTTGGAATCAGAACAAGCAAAATTGATAAGAGGCTCTTTCCTGTTGGCGGGCCCCCTTTTAGCCCGAAGAAAATCGATAGATCTGCCTGCACCGGGAGGTGACCGTATAGGTTTAAGGCCGGTTCACACTCATCTTGAAGCCCTTGAAAAACTTGGCGCCGAAATAACTTTAAATGAGAATGGCCTTTATCAAATGCGTTCAAATGGCTTTAAAGGTACAGCGATTTACCTTGATGAAGCAAGTGTGATGGCTACAGAGAATGCTGTTATGGCCGCAGTTACCGCGGAAGGTAAAACTAGTATTTATAACGCAGCATGTGAACCGCATGTTCAGGGGCTTTGTCATTTTTTGGTTATATTAGGTGCATCAATCCAAGGTATCGGCAGCAATTTACTTATCATTGAAGGTGTACAAAAACTGAGAGGAGGAGAATACACTATTCAGTCTGATCATACTGAAGTTGGATCTTTTATAGGATTAGCGGCTGTTACAGGTAGTGAATTACGGATCAAAAACGCAGGTGTCAAATATTTACGGATGACGCGTTTAATGTTTGAAAAACTTGGTGTAGAAATTAAAATTGAAGGCAACGATTTGTTGATTCCGAAAAAACAAAAACTTACAGTTAAAAAAGATATTACAGGGGGAATCCCAAAAATTGATGATTCTCCATGGCCGGGATTCCCCGCAGATTTAACCAGTATCATCACAGTGGTTGCCACTCAGTGTTCTGGTGCTGTATTAATTTTTGAAAAAATGTTTGAAAGCCGTTTATTTTGGGTGGATAAACTAATTGAAATGGGGGCACAAATAATTCTTTGTGACCCACACCGAGCAGTAGTTTCTGGACCAACTCAACTCAAAGGAGCAAGAGTCTCATCTCCCGATATTAGGGCAGGCATGGCTTTGCTGATTGCTGCACTTGGAGCAAAAGGTACAACTGAAATACAGAATATTGATCAGATAGATAGAGGATATGAAAATATTGAGCAGAGATTAAATGATTTGGGTGCAAAAATTCAAAGAGTGATAGAATAACAAATAGAATGGATGTTAGGGTGGAATTATCTGCAGAACAAACAAAAGTATTGGAGGAGGAACAACTACTCTTGCTCCAAGTAAAACAAGGTTTGATTATCCTTGCGGCAGAAGATAAAAAAAATAATTTAAGCAATCTCCAACTTGAGGGCATCATCGAACTGAGAGATTCACTTGCGGAAACTCTGCCTGAAGATGTTCCTGCAGTAATGGCGCAAATGGAACGGATGGTTTTGCTTCACTCTCAGCAGAATTCGCACAATCCTTCTAACGGATATAATCTAGACACGCCCTATTTTGCTCACATTGTATTAAGTGAAAATAATCGTGTACGTAATCTATTGATAGGGAACCAGAATTGCTTTTCAACACACTTGCCTTGCCCAATTGTCGATTGGAAAAATGCACCAATTAGTAAAATCTTTTACCGGTATCGTGAAGGAGACGAGTATGTTGAAGATATTGGAGAGAAGGAACTTGAAGGTGAATTAATCAAGCGGAGGATGTTGTTAATCGAAAATGGCAATTTGATGCGTATAAACTGGCCGGGTGGGATTCTCGAAGACTTGTCATCCGAACAAGGTGGAAGTAATAATTGGCGTTTAGTCAGTCAAAAAACACCACGATTAGAGAGTGGACATGGTAAAACTCTTGAAGAAATTAAAGTAACAGGAAAATCATCATTGAACGCAGGGGGAAAAACAGACCTCAGTTTTTCTGGATACAGAGTGGACAAACATCTCCGTCAAATAACCGCTCTTGTTGATCCTCAGCAATTTGAAATAATTACGCATTCAGATTATGGAATAATTTTGATTCAAGGTGGAGCTGGATCCGGCAAAACCACAGTTGCGTTGCATAGACTTGCTTATTTAATGACAAAAAAACCTCAATATTTTAAACCAAAAACTGTTCTGCCGATAGTTTTTGGCCATGCCTTAGCAAACTATATGTCCAGAGTACTACCTGCTTTGGGAGTAAAAGGTGTAGTTCCGCAAATTTACCATAAATGGATCTCTGGTCTTAGACAACGTATTCTGCCAGATCTACCCGGGAATTATGCAGAAAATACTCCAATGGATGTTATTGAACTGAAACGTCATCCATTGTGGTTGAAATACTATCTTGAAGAAACAAAAAAGCGTACCTTAAAGTTTAGGGAATTGTTTGAAGTCAGACTTGCTAAAGTGGAGGGATTAAATTTGTTACTTGAAGAATGGGGAATTACGACAGGCTTGCCCTTGATTCCACGTCTGTTGAGTCTGCTGCGCTGGTCAAAAGGTGAATTTGCTATCAAAAAAATGACAAATCATGAAAGTAGAAGAATGGAGAAAAAACTTCACAATGTTCTGGAACAAAGTTTCCCTGAGATATTTGAAGCACCCCATTTGTTAATTTCTCAAATTTGGAATGATTGTCTTGTCAACAAGGAATTGCTGTTTGAAACAGTGGAAAGGCTTGCGCCGGGAGAATTCAGCGAAACTCAACTTACTAGTTCCTGGAACTGGGCAGTTAGACAATATCAGAAACGTATAGCTGCAGGCGAAACAATAGAATCTGATCGTGTTTCTCTCGTTGATCAAGTTGAATTTTATGGCAATAAAAAGTTTAATTTTGAAGATGATAGGTGTTCGTTGGATGAAGAGGATGATTCACTTTTGCTGATACTTTATCAAATGCTAATGGGGCCTATAAAAAGTAAAAACGGCAAGATTTTGAGTTATAGTCATTTGATGCTAGATGAAGCTCAGGATTTTGGTCCACTTGAGTTTCAAGTTCTAGTAAGTTTAACACCAGAAAAACATCCGAGTGTGACTTTAGCAGGAGATATGGATCAGCGGATAATGCTTGGACGAAAACATGAAACATGGGACGAATCGTTATCCTATCTGACATTGCCGGATGGTTCAAAACCAGATGTAACAGCCTTATCTCCTTTACAGATTGGTTACCGTTCAACCGACGAAATAATGAAAGCTGCTAAAAAAGTCATTGGTGAACATAGCGTAAATACTACCTGGCACTCAACACGTCAAGGTGCTCCAGTAAATGTTTTTCGTTTCCAGGAAAGTGGAGCTATGGTAGCATTTCTTGCTGATACGCTGGAAGATTTATGTGTCCGTGAACCGCTTGCCAGTATCGCTGTTTTGACGCGTACTAATGAAGCAGCACTAAAACTCTATGAAGGATTGCAAAGAACCGATCTCGCTAATATGCGTATAATCAGAAATCAGGAATTTTCGTTCACTCCAGGAATTGACGTGACAGATATTTCACAGACTAAAGGTTTGGAATTTGATACAGTTATCATTGCAGATGCAGATGCCTCTACTTATGGTCCTGATATGCTATCGAGACAATTGTTGTATGTAGGTTTGACTAGAGCAGCCCATCAACTTTGGCTACTTCATTGTGGTAATCCATCCAAGCTGATTAATGATTTAATTTAAAAGTCTCAATCAATTTGTGACGAATAGGCATCCTTAAAAAATTTTCCCAGAGTCAAAGGTATCAGCAAAGTCGAAGGAATTATGTGGGATGGATTAAGATTTCGCCTCCACTCCCCTACTTTAACATTTAGCGAAAGTGTTAATTATTTTATATTTGTTTGAAAAAGAGTATTTATAGATTGGCAATAATTGTAGAGATATTTAATGCAGCCTATTATAAACAATCAAATTAGTAATTTAAAAGAATCCTCAACTTTATATATTAATCAGCTTGCGCTAAAATTACGTAATGAAGGACATGACATATGTCACCTTGGTTTTGGTGAATCACCATTTCCTGTCCCGGAATTAATGCAGGCAGCTTTGCGGGAAAATGTTGGGCGTAAACAGTATATTTCAGGATGCGGATTGCCAGACTTGCGGCAAGCGGTTGAGATTTTTTGCAAAAAAAATTTTGGTTACAATTATTCTTGTGAAAATATTATCATAGGTCCGGGAAGTAAAGAGCTAATATTCCAACTTCTTTACCTATTGGAAGGACCGCTTATGGTGCCTGCTCCAAGTTGGGTCAGTTATGGACCACAAGCAAAAATACGTTCAAAAAATTTCATTCCAATTACTACAAACATCAAAAACGGCTATCGTTTACAGGCGGAAGAATTAAACAAAATCTGTTCCATACAGAAAAGTCAGCAAAAAATTCTGATTCTTAATAATCCTTGTAATCCAACTGGGAGTGTCTATTCTTCTAATGAATTAAGAGCATTGGCGGAAGTATGTCGAAAACAAGGAGTTATTGTAATCTCAGATGAAATTTATGCTCTGATAAATTTTGGGGAACTTCCTTTTCAGGGAATCGCAAGCTTTTATCCGGAAGGAACTATAACCACAGGTGGCGTCTCAAAAGCATTATCTGCAGGCGGTTGGCGGCTTGGCTATGCAATGATTCCAGATGAGCTAAGTGAAATTACACGATCACTAGCAGCATTTGTGAGCGAAACTTTCAGTTGTGTTAGTGCCCCAATTCAGTATGCAGTTTTAGCGGGATTTGAAAATTTTGGGTCAATAAGAAATTACGTTGAACTCTGCAATAATATACACAAAGAAGCTGGTAAATTTTTACATCAGAGATTTATTGAAATTCACTTGAATTGTCCTGAACCTCAAGGTGCTTTTTATCTGTTTCCTGATTTTGAAAATTTTAAAGCCCTTATTACTTCAAGAGGTATAAAAAGTAGTGAGGAATTGAGCAAAAGACTTTTGGAAGATATTGGAGTAGCACTTCTTCCTGGGTCAGATTTTTATATGCCGGATGAATTTCTGGGAGTTCGTGTTACAAGTGTTGACTATGATGGAGCTAAGCTGATGCATGATTTCTCTATTACTGGAAAGGAAAAACCTCTAATGTACACGAGCCTCTTCCCAAGATTAGCAGAAGCATGTGAACGTCTTGAGAAGTGGCTTCGGTGAATTAAATCAGCTTAAGATTAAATAATAAATCTGTTCTTCAGTATTATAATAGCATAGAAAAAGGTCAAAGAATGAAACTCGTAAATGGTTATTTAGGTCAGGATTTACAACTTGAAGGAAGCATTTCAAGTAAAGATAGTATTCGAATTGATGGAAGTTATGTTGGCAGTATTACCAGTAAACATATGGTAATCGTTGGCACTTCAGGAAAAGTGAAAGGTCAGATAGATGCGCCTGTGATTCAGGTTGATGGTTGGGTTGAAGGCGATTTAAAAGCTACAAAACTGGTGGAAGTTTTGAGTAAGGCGAGAGTTAAAGGAAAAATTATTACTCCGGTAGGGGGAATAAAATTAAAAATTGGGAGTGTTTTTATAGGGTCATTCATCATGAAAAAGATAGTCTGATTTTGAGTTCAACAATTTACTTTTTGAAGAAGTATTTTAAACAGTTATCTTCGTCACTCCAGAATTTTTAATGTTTGCTAAGTTTTCTCCGGTTGTCGGTTTACTAGCAAGGATCGGTTTTTCATTAACTTTAGGAATATCCAAAATATTGATCGGAGATGATACCGTTGTAACTGATGGCTGTGCAGAATTTGCTGTATATATTTGTGGAGCAGGTTTACTGTCCGTTCGCATTAAATCGGCAAATTTCGGATGGCGCAGTAACCTGAGCAATGTCGGCGTTTTACTTTGATCCCTGATTTCATTTTTGATTAACACAGGTAGATCATGCACATTGTTCAATGTAAGTTTAACTGCTTCCGGTAGTTTTAATAGCATTTGTCTGTCTGATTCAGTGATTGCTTCAAGTTGTTTTTTAACCGCCCCTACGAAACCCTCAATTGCTGCATCCGGTAACTTTTTCTGGATGAGTAAGTTTTCAATTCTTGTGAGAACTTTTAAATATTGTGACGTCTCGTTGCGCTCAGCACCGTTCGCATCTACAAAATTTTCATTTGTTTTTACAGCTTGAGCCTTCGATTTTGCTATAGCTGTTTTTTCTTTATTCTGTATTTGATGCTCGAGCCCAGTTTGTTTATCTGGAATATTTTTAGCAGTAACCTGCATAATTTACTGAGAATGATGCGGAATGTAATGTTAGATGAATTGAAATGATTAATCGACAACAGTTTAGACATTCAATATTTAAGCCATTTTATTAAGTTTTAATCCAGCATTCTAACTTGATTTCGTGACCGAATTACTGAATCATTTAGTATAAAGTATAATAATATCAATCTTATCACTCTCAGAAAGAACTATCATTCAAAAAAAGATTAATAATTTATGTTGCTGATTCCCGCAATAGATTTAAAAGACGGACGCTGCGTCAGACTACTCCAGGGAGAGGCTGACGCTCAAACTATTTATTCAAATGACCCTGTTGAAATGGCCATCTCATTCGAAGATGCTGGAGCAAAACGTTTACATTTAGTAGACTTGGACGGAGCATTTCGGGGAAAAGGTGCAAATATGGCCAGTATTCGTTCAATTCTAAAAAACATTTCAATACCGGTCCAGTTGGGCGGAGGATTACGCAACGCGGAAAATATTGAACAAATGTTTGAATTAGGTGTTTCATCAGTTATAGTGAGTACGATGGCGGTAAAGAATAGCGAGGTTCTGGAAGAAATCATTCTACGATATTCGGGAAAGAGAATTTTTCTGGGTGTTGACTCACGTAACCGAAAAGTTTCTATAGAGGGCTGGCAGGAGGGAACTGAAATTGATGATGTCGAGCTTGCTCTTCTCTGGAAAAAGCATGGTATTCAAAGAATCGTTTTTACAGATATTGCCCGTGATGGTATGTTAAGTGGACCAAATTTGGAAGCACTCGGTGATTTTGCTCGGCGCACCGGCTTAAAAATTGTTGCATCCGGTGGGGTTTCTTCGATGGAGGATCTCGAACTACTTAAAACTCTTGAAAAGGACGGTGTAGACCAGGTAATTAGCGGAAAAGCAATTTACGAAGGAAAACTTAATTTAAAGGAGATATTCAAATTTTAGCCCGTCGTATAATTCCATGTCTTGATATAAAATCAGGTCGTGTTGTAAAAGGGACCAGTTTTGCCAGATTAAGAGATGCTGGAGATCCTTTAGAGCTTGCACAGCGCTACAATGAACAGTCTGCAGACGAGCTTGTTTTTCTTGACATTGCTGCTTCCATTGAAAATAGAGAGACAACGATTGAACTTGCAACTAGATTGGCACGTGAATTGTTTATACCTTTTACTATAGGCGGTGGAATTTCAACGCTAAACGAAATTTACTCTCTTGTAAAAGCAGGTGCAGACAAGATAACAATTAATTCTTCCGCAATCCGTAACCCAAACCTCATTACAGAAGGTGCAGAGCGTTTCGGTTCACAATGTATAGTCGTGGCAATTGATGCTAGAAAACGAAATTTGAAATCACAACATCAAATTTCTGACAATTTTTCTAAATGGGAAGTCTTCAGTCACGGTGGAAGTCACTCTACTGGTCTGGATGCAGTAGCATGGGCCAAGGAAATAGAGTCACGTGGTGCAGGGGAAATATTATTAACCAGTATGGATGCAGACGGCCATCAGGACGGGTTTGAACTTGAATTAACTGCAACAATAAGTGGTAGCCTTAATATTCCTGTAATTGCATCAGGTGGTGGTGGAACTTTTGAACATTTTAGGGATGCGTTGACCATTGGCAAGGCTGATGCTGTTTTAGCAGCTTCTGTTTTTCACTATGAAAAATATACTGTTTCGGAAGTCAAAGAATATCTCAGTGAAAATTCAATACCAGTCAGAAAAGTATAATATACTCTTAATTTTTCAAAATTATGTCTTTAATTATTGACAATTTACGATTTGCGATTTTGACCTATTTTACTTTACTTGCTCTTGTTTTCAGCAACGTCAATTCTGTATCGGCATTCGAGGAAAATGAGGTACGTAGAGAAAACAAACGCGTTTGGTCAATTATTAAGGGAAAAGTAAAACTAGACAAATCTGCTTATACTGTAAAGAGAGTTCGTATTTTAACTCCAAAAGTAGAGCTGATAAAACCACCTCAACTTGATGAAAAAAAGAGAATCTCAGCCAGCAAACTTTACAGTATGTCACGTTCTTATGCTGATTACATGACACAAAAGTCAGAAAAAAATAAAAAACGCACCCCATATTCAGGGAACTTAAAGGGTAGTGCAAAATCCTTTCATGAAAATGAAATAGAGAGGAAAAAATTTTGTAATACCGCTATTAGCTCTTCTTATTGCTTACTTGAATCCGAATCCAAATATTATTACTTTGGTAATACTCCAAAAAAACATAAACGTAAAAGAAATTATAGTGATAGAAACGTATCATTTAGAATTCGTGAATCAATCAAATTAGTTGATAAATTAGTGAAGCAGTCAAAAAACTGACAGCAGATGGATGCAAAATTTCACAAGTTGATCAGACTGGCGGATACAATTTCAATGCGTGAAATGGAAAAACACGCTATCGAAGATTTGGGGATTCATGGATTAGTATTAATGGAAAACGCGGCACGTAGTGTCGCGGATTGGCTGACAGAAAACAAATTAAAAAATAACCCAGGTGCCCGCGTAGTTATTTGCTGTGGAAAAGGTAATAACGGAGGAGACGGATTTGCAACTGCGAGGCTGCTGGCAAACCGTGGTTATGACATCCAGGTCGTAGATGCAGGTGAAGTTAAAAAAGGAGATTCCCGAAAAAATCAGTTATTGTGGGAGAAATTTGGAGAAAGTACAACTTTTCCGGATGTAAATGCCTCACTAATGATTAAAGAAGCAGATGTCCTTATTGATGCTATTTTTGGAATAGGCATAGAGCAGTCAATCGAAGGTGCATATCGTGAATGGATAGAAATTTTTAACTCAAATAAGACTGCATTACGTGTTGCCGTTGACATACCTTCCGGAGTTTCTACTGACGAGAGTAAAATTTTAGGTGTTGCAGCACTTTGTCAGCACACCATTACTTTTCAAACAGGCAAGCCAGGTTGTTATCAACATCCAGGTGTTATTTATTCTGGTAAAGTACATATAGCGGATATCTCAATTCCGGAAATATACTCTGGGAGACTTCCTGTAAAAAATACTGACTCAGAATCTTCTAAAAATATTTCTACCCTCTGTACTTATTTGTTAACACCAGAGTTTGTAACTGAATTGATTCCTGAGCGACTTCCAGATGCGCACAAGGGCTCTTCTGGACATTTACTTGCAGTCTGTGGTTCAAGAGGCATGGGCGGAGCGGCAAGTCTATCTTCTACGGCCGCCTTAAATAGCGGAGCCGGTTTGGTCAATGCCTGCGTTCCCGGCCATCTTTGTGATCAACTCCCTGGACAGTCGGCTGAAGTAATGACAGTCAGTCCACATAATGCTCCAGAATATTTTTCAGAAGAGCATACAAATTTTGTCGAACAGCTAGCTTCAGTTCATGATGCAGTACTACTAGGTTGCGGCCTAGGAGTTCATTCTCAAACAGCAGTGTTTGTGAAGCTGTTGACAAAACATTTGCAGGTTCCACTGCTAATTGATGCAGATGGACTTAATAATATAGATGAATCAGATTTGCAGGAAAGACTTAATAATACTATCGTAACTCCACATCCTCGAGAGTTGTCTAGACTTTGCGGCAAGAGTGTTACTGAAATTCAGGAAAATAGAATCTCAACTGTACGTCGATTAGCCCAGGATTGGAATGTGGTACTGCTGCTCAAAGGAGCTAATACAGTTATCGGCAGTCCTGACGGACAAATATTTATCAATCCCACTGGAAATTCTGCGCTTGCCACAGCCGGTTCTGGTGATGTACTAAGTGGTTTTATCGGAGGTTTTCTCGTACAAGGTCTGTCACCTCTCAACGCAACTATAACAGGAGCCTACATGCACGGCCTCGCTGCGGAGTGTTTCACCCAAAAAACAAATTCCAAGTACATGCTGGCTAGTGATCTTTTTGAAGGCTTGCTGCTGGCAAGAAATATGCTCAAAGTTTAGTCAAGTCCAGTTGCATAAGCATGTGAAAAAAATCCATATTTTCTATTTACACTCCGCTATAAAAAAATTGCTCTGCATAATATTTAGAGTGATGCTTTCCATAAAATATAATAGTATGTAAATAATTAAGTTTTTACATTTTAATCTGTGAGAGTCATAATTCTATCAATTTTAAAAAAGTGCACCGTACAATCAAAAAATGAAAGATGAACTTTCGATCCCCTAATTCTTTTTATAATCATACTCTGACAATAGTAGCATTAGCCTTGAAGAATGAACTAATTTTGAGTATCAAATTTCTAACTGCCACTATAAAGAGAAACGCAAACTGAAATCTATACATTTAAGCACCAAATAATCAAAATCATAAAGCAGGCTATAACTTGTAACATCAAACACATTATGAATATTCAAGAAAGCACCACAGAACTTCAACACTTGGATGGACAACATCATGTACACCCTTTTACAGATCCTAAAGCAATTCAAAAAGACGGATCTCGAGTGATTACCCGTGCAGAAGGGATATATCTATGGGACTCAAACGGTGAAAAAATACTTGACGGTATGGCTGGACTGTGGTGTGTCAATGTGGGTTATGGACGTGAAAACCTCGCAAAGGCAGCCTATGAACAATTACAAGTATTACCTTATTACAATACATTTTTCAAAACAACAACTCCTCCTGCTATATCTCTAGCAAAAAAACTTGCCGAGATAACCCCTGAAGGATTCAACCACGTATTTTTCACCAACTCAGGTTCTGAGGCTAATGACACAGTAATTAGGACAGTCAGGCGTTATTGGCGGGTACTCGCGAAACCTGAGAAACGTTACATCATCAGCCGTAAAGAAGCTTATCATGGCAGTACAGTTGCTGCTGCAAGTTTGGGGGGACAAAGTTATGCCCATGAAATGGATGGATTGCCTATTCCCGAAATTGTTCACATTGACCATCCATACTGGTATGGGAAAGGTGGAAAATTGTCACCAGATGATTTTGGACTTAAAACCGCACAATGTCTGGAAACTAAAATTAAGGAAATCGGTTCGGAAAAAGTAGCGGCATTTATTGGCGAGCCTATCCAAGGTGCTGGCGGGTTAGTTGTTCCTCCTGATACTTATTGGCCTGAAATTCAAAGAATTTGTAAAAAATACGGAATACTATTGATTGCAGATGAAGTCATCTGCGGATTCGGTCGTACAGGAAACTGGTTTGGAAGTGAAACCTTTGACATCAAAGCCGATCTGATGCCAATTGCAAAAGGTCTTTCTTCAGGATATTTGCCAATAGGTGGAGTTATGATGCACGATCGCGTTATGGATGTATTGATAGAAAAAGGTGGTGATTTTGATCACGGGTTCACATATTCAGGTCACCCAGTTGCGTGTGCTGTTGCTCTTGAAAATATTAAAATTCTTGAGGAAGAAAAACTTGTTGAAAAAGTAGCCAACGAAACTGGTCCATACCTAAAAAAATGCTGGAAGGAATTTGAAAGCCATCCAATTGTTGGCGAAGTCCGCAATGTCGGATTGCTTGGAGCTATTGAGCTGGTGAAAAATAAAGACAAAAGACAATTTTTCCCTAGCGATAAAAAGGTTGGTGATGCCTGCAGAAACTTTTGTTTTGAGAACAACCTAGTAATGCGTGCTCTTCGTGATACGATGATAGTTTCTCCGCCATTGACAATGACAGTGGAGCAAATTGACGAAATGGCAGATTTGGTTAAACATTGTCTTGATCTGACTGCAGATAGGTTTGGGATAAAATAGGAATTTGTTTAAACAAGAAATCAATATTGTAGTCGATAGAAACAACCTTAAAACTATTAAGATTTTTATACCACTGTGTTTCATATTGGGTACCCAATTATTAATTTTTTTAATTAATAATTGCCAGTTTTTTTGGGGTTCAAGACTAGAGAGGATTTAACCTATGGAAGTAATTGAACTTTATGGTTTTTTGCTCAAGGATAATTATATTCTCAATCAAATGTAGAAAGGCCAACCAGAAAAAATGTTTTACTGAATACTATAACCAAAAGTGTGGCAAAGCCAACAAATTCAAAATCGTCTTTATCTGAATTAGCAACTAAATGTGGATCTATTTCCAGCAATGACAATCCTCATTAGGTGCACATTTTTTGAGGTCTCCTTCACATAACTCTGTTGTTTTGCTAGAACAACCAATAAATACTAAAACTATTAACATTAAACATAACTGATTAAAAAATTTCATAATCATTTTCTCACTAGTAATTAATATTAAGGAATTATAATAGCCTTGAGATAAAATTTTTTTCATGGCTAACTTGCAAGTGGAGTAATTCTACTAATTCTAAGAGTATACTCATCACCTAAAGGATATGCAAGGTCTATCAAAGTATATTCTATATCATTAGATTAACCAAAAATTAGAGACATGGCAACATTAGAACTTTAGGATTCTCACCCTACCATGAAGAATGTATTTATCTATTTGAAGATCGTTTTATTATAAAGAATCTGACTTTAAAGAATTTAGTGTATGTTTTTCAAAGTAGAAAATAACTGACATTTAAGAGTTTTGAAAAATACATAATTCAACAATCCATCATTGTTTCTTCAGACAATTGATCCACAACTGCTTCAAGGCTATCCGTTTTTTCGTAACATGAAAGCTGTCTATCAGCACTTGAACCTTCTTTGAGTAGGGTGAATAAGTATTCGACTTCCTTTCTGGTTCCAAGTGGATCAAGAACATCGTCAACCAGCTCAATCAACTCCATCGTCAATTCACTCGTCAAGATCTCACTCTGCTTGCCAAAATCAATGAGTTTACCTTTAACACCATCTTTGATAGCTCGCCATTTGTTTTCAGCAATCATGGAACTCCTGTATGGACGCCATGATTGATTCATCAGCCTGAGCTTGATGAGTTTAGCCACTAATGACTGAATTAAGGCTGCAATGGCAATGACTTCATTGACCTTAGTAGTACAATCGCATATTCGAAATTCGAGTGTAGGGAATTTTGGATGAGGGCGGATATCCCACCAGATTTTTGTTGCTTCATCTATGCAACCGCACTTAATAAGAGTATCGATGTACTGATCATATTCTACGGATGAATTGAACAACTCTGGAATGCCGGTACGTGGAAGATCTTCAAAAACTATGCTGCGATATGATTTAAAACCTGTTTTTTGCCCCCACCAGAATGGTGAAGAAGTTGAGAGAGATAAAATATGAGGCACAAAATACCTCATTTGGTTCATGATATCGATGCGCAGGTCAGGATCCTTGATGCCAATATGTACATGCATCCCGAAAATCAGTAAACGTTTTGCTACAATCTGCATGGAATCAAGTAATCCCATGTAACGCTCATTGTTGGTTACAAGCTGATCTTCCCATTTCGAAAATGGATGTGTTCCAGCGGCGATGATTTGACATTTGTTTTTAGCAGCAATATCTGAAACCAAGTTTCTCAATCGACAGATTTCATTTCTTGCTTCCTGGATGTCTTTACACACACTACTACCCACTTCGATCTGCGACTGCAAAAATTCAGGTTTTACATTTTCATTGAACAGAATTGCACCTTGTTCCATGAATTCTGTAATAAAAGAAGTCAATTCTCTGGATTCGGTATCAATTATTTGATACTCCTCTTCAATTCCAATCGTCAATTCATCAAAAATTTGCATGGAATGAATCTCAGGATTTAGTTAAGTATGATTACGTCAATTAAACAGAACATATACCAACTTAAAATACAAATTCTTTATTTATATCCTGCAATTTATTTTTAAATATATACCTCCAATACTAATTGATCTTGTAATAATTTTAGTGGAAAAAGTGGGAAACTATTTACTTATAGGATTAAATAGTAAATAAAGCCAGAATGTTAGAAAGTTGGTAGGAGATTGCTAACTATAAAATAGAATCAATAACTAATAATATTAGTCACTGATTTTATGTATTTTTTGGGTATACGGCGAGGTGGGCGGGACTTGAATCCATAGTTCTCTAGTAATATCAGTAATTTAACCCTGAAATCGATGCAGACAAAAATGTAGACAAATGGGGTATCGCTTTCGCAAAGCCATGCAAATGCTGTGTTTGCGTGGCGGGGTCGACGGGACTTGAACCCGCGGCCTCCGGCGTGACAGGCCGGCGTTCTGACCAACTGAACTACGACCCCGGTAACCGAGGAATTTGGTGGGCGATACAAGGTTCGAACTTGTGACCTACGGCTTGTAAGGCCGTTGCTCTCCCAGCTGAGCTAATCGCCCTAAACAGCCACACCAATGATTTAAGAAAAAAGAATGATAGTAAAAAATCATGCTGTACTTTTATTACCTCACCTTCATCATAATACTTATTTTTTGAAATAGTGCCAGTCCTTTCTTCATTACTCTCATCTAGGAATGTATAGATTTTAGTAGTCACCATATTCTTGTGCCCAACTAAAGTAAGAATATTTAATTGTCCATCCCTTGCCATGGCTAGATTTGAACAGCGAGTATGCCTCCAGTTTATGGATTAGAAAGTTGGGAATTTAATCATGTTTCAACGCATTATACCATTCTTTTTTGGGGCTGATGACTCCCGGTTGGCGTGACCAGAAACTATCTGATTATTTTGTGCGTATACTAATATAACTTCTCAAAATATTAAAGATAGTGTACGAGAAATTTTTCTCATGCAGTAATTTCAATAAAATTTTATAGTCAGACATCCTTTAATTGAAATTTATATATCTTGAAAACAATAATATTTTATAATAGAATCTTCGGTGCTGTAACAAGTAATTATTTTACTTTATTTTGAGTTCCAAAATGTATAAGTTTGTTTACATAATTATCATACTCATTTTTAGCGTTACCACATTATCGTGTTCCAAAAAAGAGAGTGCAGACATCGATGACAGTTCTCCCACTGACAATTCTTCCACTGACAACTCTTCTTCTACTACAACTGAAGACATTTCGATTTCAAGTTCTGCTGATAATTCAACTGTTGTTTTTGGCCAAACATATCAGTATGACCCTTCCACAAGCGGCAGTTATTCAGGTACACTCACATATTCACTGAGTAATGCGCCTGATGGTATGACCATCTCATCTTCAGGTCTTGTCGAATGGACTCCTAATAAAGCCTCAGAAATTAAAACGTA
>SHAT01000060.1 GCA_004213175.1 Pseudomonadota bacterium
CCTCCTTCGGTTTAGATTAAGAGATGTAATTTAAAAATTATCCTATGAAATAATTTAGGAAATGAACTATCACCAAACGGTAATCCTAATCTATGATGCAAAATTCAGATTCATCAATCAAGCTGAAATTATTTTTTTTGCATAATTAATCGGTCGTTATTTTAATTAAATTTTGGCATAAAGATAAATAATTTTTTGATCAGGTAAAATATTTAGACCTTGAAATTATCTCTAAAGGCATTCCTAGCTTAAGTTCTCCCTCAATAGTCGAAATTAGATTCTGACCAAATAAAACTTTGCCATTCACTTTTCGGTACTTTGATAGAGTCTGCAAAGGTTCTTTCCCAGAAAATTCTCCTTTTTCCGGGTCAACTGTGGTTAAGACACAGCGTGAACAAGGTTTCACTACCTGTAATTCACAATCCCCAATTCTGATGAGTTTCCAACTATCTTCTTCATAAGCTATTGTATTTTTAACAACAAGATTAGGACGAAATCGCTTCATTGTTACGCTTACTTTGAGTCTGGAGTTCAGATCTTTTAATGATGCTTCAGAAATCAGTAGCAAAGGGAATCCATCCGAAAATGAAACCTGATTCTCACCAACCGAAAAGTTTGGATCTACTGGACGTTTACTGTGATCTGGCATAAAAACAATTCTACAGCTTTTCCCGAGAAACTCTGTTATCCATTTTTCTGCTTGGAGATTTGTATTCCATGCCTCACAGCTGTCACCCCAGATTTCAACTTCTAGAGACTCACCTTCTTTGGGAAACAATGGTAGGCTCAACTCTAACATTCCCGGCGCATTCAAATTAAGTTTCTGAGAGGAAAGTTTTGTTTTAATTAAAGCCATTCCCGGACAGTTTCTTTGTGTCATGAATTGCCCTGAATCATCGATAACCATCCAGCGCCGATCATACGTCAAACCCCTAGCTTCAGATAGAGTTTTTTCTATGGAGATAGCACCCGCGGACTTTAATGGGTAGATATTAAGTTGACTTATAATTGGCTGAGGCATTTTTTGTTATACAGTCAAAAAAAGTAATTTTTTAAAACCCATAATCACAACTTTTAAGAAGTAATCATATATTTGTAAAATCATAAAATAGGTATATTAATTTGTGTTATTGATATAACACAAATTATTATTCTAACGTCTTACTAAATTTACATTTTTTTTGATTTAAATAGGAATAAACTAAAGAACACCCATATTGAGGTAATTAATTTTTCAGTTGCCAATTATTTTTTTAAGGTATCTTTGTGGGAAAACAAAATTTATTTCACCGTTACAGATTTTGTTGTCTAGATAGAAAGGTAAAACAACATATTCTTCGTTCTGAGAAATTTCTTGGAGAAACCCCAATTGTAGGATATGACGGCAACGTGCTACTTTTAATTTGTAACTCACAGGCCAGAGTTCCAACAAACTTTTAAAAATTCTGCGCAACATTTGTGCTGTTTCAAGATAAGTAACTGAATCTGCCTCGGGCAAATCTTTATAAATATTTCGATAAGTACGCGAATTTTTAATGTGAGACAGTGAAGCAAGCCCTTCCCCTGCCGAACGGCTGAGATGTAAAATCCAGACTGATTTTGGCTGTTGAATCTCAAACAATGAAAAATATGAACGACCGGGTGACCAACTATACAAATTGGCATAAGATAGGCATTGTTTTGGTAGAGGAGTGATTCTAAAAGCTCCCGGAAGGAAAGCCTGTAATTGAGCAGTTAAAGTGTTTACAATGTTCTGAACCAGGAGATTGTCTTTTGAATCAGAGTAATTGCTGATCTTTGTTGAATAACCTTCATCGGTAAAACTCTCTTCAGACTGTGTCGTATATTCATCGTACTCACCAAAAGTGGCCCTGATCATTTTATTGTAAATTTCTTCAGAAGAAGGAACTTGGTCTGGTGTTTGATATTGCATTTTTGCGAAATTTAGATTTCAAATATGGAACTTACGTTTTCTTTTTTCTGGAGTCTCCAAATAATATACTGCATGAATTAGTTTAAGATTAGCATATAAATTAAATTATGTGAACTTCCTAATTATAATATTATATTTCATGTTAATGAGTTTACAAGAGTCGAAAAATGAAATTGAGATTAAGTTTTAACTTTAACTTGTTGCCTATAAAAAGCATGTGTAAAAACTTTTTAAAGAGGCTCATGTTTTTGATATCGACACACAAAATTATTGTCCTCAGTTTATGTTGTTTTTCGGAAATTTTATTTTTTGGAGGGAAACTACATGCAGATAGTTTTGATAAAAGACTTCAATATTATTTTAAAGATACAAAAGATCTAGAGACTAAGAAACAAAAAGCAAGGAGAGTTGCCGCAAAAAAACACGGACGTGTAATAAAATATAAACTTATCAAAAAATCTGCTGTCCAAAGTAAGAAAGGTAAAGCAAAGACTGCTGCTGACAAAATGGTGGATGCTGGTTTGATAACTGCAAGCATGGTTAAAAAAAATCGCTGGTTTGTTCAAAAACCCTATGAAACTTCTTTTATAAAAATCAGTAGTATCAAACGTTATCAGCCTCCTCCATTGAATCAAGTAGAAATTGGGAAAATCAGCCGGAAAGCATTTGAAATATCTAAAAAACGTGCTAGGGAAACCGGACCGGTCAAGCCTGATATCCTCTATTCTGAAGAGACCAGCATAGGTGTATTACAAATGACTAGAGCACGTACACGTGATACTGGGACTGTGAAGCCTGATATTCTATATTCTGAAAGTGCCGGACGAGACGCGCAGATAATCTCTCGAACAAGGGCACGTGATACTGGGACTGTGAAACCTGATATTTTATACTCTGCAAGTGTCAGTCGGGAGGCAAAAAATATTGTAAATAAACGTTCAGAAAAATTCCCGGTAGCAACAAAAGATCTTGTATTCTCTGCAGAAATGATAAAGAATATGGGGAGAATTCCCCCACGGAAAAACATTCCATTTAAGTCTGAACCTTCGTCAGTAGAAAAAATAGTAGAATAGTATCAGCACTGGGTGAGTAAACATTTTTGTAAATAAAAGCCCTTAGTATCTCACTAAAAAAGAAGGTCAACTTCAACATCAGCATGAATTTTTAGCTACGAGACTATAATTTTTTACTTCTATAGAAAAAGCGAGCATTTAACGAACCATTTGAAATGAAAAATTGTAGAATTATAACTTTCTAAAATCTGTATTTTTAAGAATTTTCCAGAGTAGAAATGACACATCGTATATTTTGGTTTTTTTGGGTCAATCAAATTTCAGATTCTAAACCCCAACTGAAGAGATTCAAAAATGACATTGAATAATGAAAACGATTTAGATCCACAGGAAACCCTGGAATGGATCGAGGCAATGGAAGCAATTGTTGAAAGGGATGGCCATGAAAGGGCTCAATTCCTTCTGCGTCAATTAGCAGATAAAGCGATTTTATCCGGCGCAGGCAGTCCATATTCCGCAAATACCCCTTACCTGAATACAATACCACCCGAACTTGAAGTTCGCTCACAAGGTGACCAGGAAATGGAGTCAAAGATACGTTCCATTATCCGTTGGAATGCTGCAATGATGGTAATGCGTGCTAACAGAGACTCAGACGATCTTGGTGGACACATCGCTAGTTTTGCTTCTTCAGCTACACTTTACGATATTGGGTTCAATCATTTTTGGCATGCACCGTCAAAAGATCATGGTGGTGATTTAGTTTTTTTTCAGGGACATTCAGCACCAGGGATTTATGCCCGAGCGTTTTTAGAAGGTAGATTAACTGAAAATCAAATGGACAATTTCCGCCGTGAATCAGAAGGTCAAGGAGTTCCGTCATATCCGCATCCATGGTTAATGAATGAATTTTGGCAGTTTCCAACTGTTTCAATGGGATTGGGGCCAATCATGGCGATTTATCAGGCTCGTTTCTTAAAATATCTAAACAATCGTGGATTGGCAGACACAACCGGACGGAAAGTTTGGATGTTTCTTGGGGATGGTGAAACGGATGAACCTCAGTCCCTGGGAGCAATTGGAATAGCTGCACGTGAAAAGCTGGACAATCTTATTTTTGTAGTTAATTGTAATTTACAAAGACTCGACGGTCCGGTTCGCGGAAATGGGAAAATAATTCAGGAACTTGAACGTGAGTTCCGAGGAGCAGACTGGAATGTGATTAAAGTGATTTGGGGTTCTTACTGGGATCCTTTATTGGCTAGAGATACAGAAGGTCTGCTACGCAGACGCATGGACGAAGCAATTGATGGTGAGTATCAGGCTTTCAAAGCAAAAGGTGGTGCTTATACTCGGGCTCATTTTTTTGGTAAACATCCAGAACTACTGGAAATGGTTTCGAATATGTCGGATGAGGATATCTGGAGACTGAATCGAGGTGGTCATGACCCTCACAAAATTTACGCAGCTTACCATTCTGCGGTTAATCACAAAGATCAGCCAACTGTAATTCTGGCCAAGACAGTCAAGGGTTACGGCATGGGTGGTTCGGGAGAAGCAATCAATATTACTCACTCCCAGAAGAAAATGAAAATGGATGACCTAGAAATTTTCAGGGACCGTTTCCGGGTACCGATTTCTGACGAAGAAGTTAAACATATGTCGTTTTACCGACCACCGGATAATTCTCCTGAGGTTTCTTACCTAAAGAAATGCCGGTCTTCTCTTGGCGGATTCCTGCCTACAAGAAGGTTAAAAGGTGACTCGTTAACAATACCGCCTTTGACTGTCTTTGAACGTTTATTACAGGATACCAGTGATAGGAAAATTTCAACTACACAGGCACTTGTGCAGGCAATGACCTTATTGTGTAGAGACGAGAATATTGGTCAGCGAGTGGTTCCGATAGTGCCTGATGAAGCCAGAACATTTGGCATGGAAGGGATGTTTCGCCAAATCGGAATTTACTCTCATGAGGGACAGAAATATGAGCCGGTAGACCGTGATCAACTCATGTACTACAAGGAGAATCAGAGTGGTCAATTGTTGCAAGAGGGAATCACTGAAGACGGCGCTATGTCCTCCTGGATTGCGGCCGCGACCTCATATACCAATACCGGAATGCAGATGATTCCGTTTTATATCTTCTATTCTATGTTCGGTTTTCAGAGGATTGGTGACCTTGTTTGGGCTGCAGGTGATATGCAGGCACGCGGATTTTTGATAGGCGCAACTTCTGGACGGACTACGCTTAACGGTGAAGGGTTGCAGCACGAAGATGGTCACAGTCAAATCATGGCTGGCAATGTGCCTAACTGTGTTTCTTATGATCCTACTTTTTCATATGAACTGATGGTGATTCTACAGGACGGAATGCAGCGCATGTTCAAAAAACAGGAAAATCTGTTTTATTACATCACTACGATGAATGAGAATTATCCTCATCCTGCTCTCAGCAAAGGACAGGAAAAAGACATCGTAAAAGGCATGTATTTATTTCAAAAAGGGAAAAAAGGGAAAACAAGAGTGCAGTTACTAGGTTCAGGATCTATTCTGCGTGAAATTATTGCTGCTGCGTCACTTCTGGAAAAAGATTTTAAGATACAAGCGGATATCTGGAGTTGTCCCAGTTTTAATGAATTGAAACGTGACGGAGATGAAGTTTCACGCTGGAACCTATTGCATCCAGATAAAAAGGATCGTAAGTGCCATGTCACACAATGCCTTGAAAATACTGAAGGTCCTGTAGTAGCGGCAACTGATTATGTTAAATTATTTGCAGACCAGATACGTGCTTATGTACCTAGACCTTATGCCGTACTTGGAACAGATGGTTTTGGGCGGAGTGATTCCCGAGAAGCCCTGCGAAAACATTTCGAAGTCGATCGTTATTATATTACAGTAGCAGCATTAAACTTACTAGTTGGAGTAAAAGGTATTTCAACCGAAACGGTTAAGTCTGCCTTAAAAAAATACAAAATCGACCTCAAAAAAGATAATCCATTAATGTCCTGAAGAGAAACCGCATGAGCAAAATAAAAGACGTAACTGTTCCGGACATAGGTGATTTTGATATGGTTGAAGTTATCGAAGTATTAGTCAAGTCCGGAGACACAATTGCTTTGGAAGATCCATTGATTACAATGGAAAGTGATAAGGCCTCAATGGATGTGCCTTCCCCATTTTCCGGTACAGTAAAAGATTTAAAATTAAAAGCCGGGGACAAAGTTTCACAAAATGACCTTATTCTTACATTAAAAATAGATGAATCCGAAATAGTCTCTTCGGAAACTTTAGAAAACTCTATTTCTTCATTATCATCACTGGGAAAAAATGCTCCGGCAAATACAGGTCCTCTTTCACCAGTTAAAGATGAGTCGAAAAGCTTAGAATCCAGGCCTCCCGAAAGAGTGCTTCGGCCACCACCCACTGAGATGCACATTGAGCAAAAAGATTTTTTACAGGCCCACGCCGGTCCTTCTGTCCGTAAATTCGCACGTGAATTAGGCGTTGACTTAAGAAGCATCAGAGGTTCAGGACGCAAACAGCGAATTACAAAAGAAGATGTTCAGGAATTTGTAAAACAGACCATGGGAGGAATAGCTTCTGGGCCTACTAAGGCAGCCGGATCAGGAATTCCGGAGATGCCTGAGATTGATTTCAGTAAGTTTGGACCGGTAGAAATTCAGCCGCTTTCACGGATTAAAAAGAAGACGGGCAAAAATCTGCATCGAAGCTGGCTTAACCTGCCAATTGTTACTCATCATGATGAAGCAGATATTACGGAACTCGAACAATTCCGTAAATCACTCAAAGAAGAAGCCGCAAAACAGAATGTGAGGGTTACTGCTCTCGCATTTTTACTAAAAGCATCAGCGGTAGCAATCCGAGAACATCCTAATTTTAATTCATCATTAGCTGCTGACAATGAAAATTTGGTCTTGAAGAAATATCTGAATATTGGTGTTGCAGTTGATACTCCGGACGGATTGGTTGTTCCGGTAATAAGGGATGTCGAACATAAAGGTTTACTTGAACTGGCAAAAGAATTGGGTGAGCTTGGTGAACGTGCGCGCGCCCAAAAATTACAAAGCAGCGATCTGCAGGGGGGTTGTTTTAGCATTTCCAGTTTAGGTGGCATTGGTGGTACTGCTTTTACGCCACTGGTTAATGCTCCAGAAGTTGCAATTCTCGGTGTGACTCGTTCCCGAATGATGCCTGTTTGGGATGGGAAAGAATTCTTACCCCGTTTGATGCTTCCATTAGATCTGACTTATGATCATCGGGTAATTGATGGAGCGGAGGCAGCACGCTTTTTGGTGGATCTATGTAATATTTTGGCTGATTTACGCAGGATGTCACTATGATCCTCACTGAAATAAAAGTCCCAGATATTGGTGATTTCCAGGATGTGGAAGTTATCGAAATAATTTGTAAAATTGGCGATAAAGTTGTTGCGGAAGATCCTCTTATTTCTGTAGAAAGTGATAAAGCAACAATGGAAGTTCCTTCACCAACTGCTGGAGTTGTTCGTAAAATAAAGATAAAGGTTGGTGATAAAGTTTCTGAAGGAAGTCTGATTTTGGAAATGGAAAAGAACGAAATTTCAACTAATAAAGATAATAAGCGGACAAATGAAAAAGCTGACTCCACAGAAAATAGTACATCTCCCGCTCCGCAGAACGAAACCCCTGATACCTATTCCGGGAATGCAGACATTTTCTGTGATGTGCTGGTGCTCGGTTCCGGTCCAGGGGGTTACACTGCAGCATTTCGTGCTGCTGATCTTGGGCAGAAAGTTGTTATGGTTGAACGTTACGAGCGTATCGGTGGAGTGTGTTTAAATGTTGGATGTATTCCATCGAAAACTCTACTTCATGCAGCTAAAGTTATAGACGAAAGTGAGTCGATGAGTAAGAATGGAATTTACTTTGATAAACCAAAAATTTATCTCGATCAATTAAGAGACTGGAAAAAAGGAATTGTGAATCAACTAACAGCTGGTTTGAAAAGTCTGGCCAAACAGCGCAAAGTGGAAATCGTTAGTGGTATTGGAGAGTTCCGGGATAAGAATCATCTTTATGTCACAGATAACGAAGGCAAAAAAACCACTATATATTTTGAAAATGCTGTTATTGCAGCAGGTTCAAAGCCAGCTAAACTTCCATTTTTGCCAGAAGATTCACGTATCATAGATTCAACAGGTGCACTTGAATTGACTGATATTCCAGGACATTTATTGGTTATAGGCGGAGGGATAGTTGGCTTAGAAATGGCTACAGTGTATAATGCTTTGGGTTCAAAAATCACCATAGTGGAAATGCTCGACAGCTTGATGGCAGGAGCGGACCGTGACATAGTGCGACCATTTCAAAAACGTATTTCGAAACAATACGAACACATCTGGCTGGAAACTAAAGTGACAAAAGTGGATGCTCTTAAAAAAGGATTGAAGGTGCATTTCGAAGGGAAAAACGCTCCAGAAAAACCAAAGATGTTTGATCGAATTCTCAGTTCAGTGGGACGTACCCCGAATGGTTTTTCTATTGCTGCAGAAAAAGCTGGGGTGTCTGTAGATGATAGAGGTTTCATAAACACTGATTCTCAAATGCGCACTAATGTCTCAAATATATTTGCTATAGGTGATATTGTTGGTCAACCTATGCTAGCTCACAAAGCGACACATGAAGCAAAAGTCGCGGCGGAAGTTATTTCGGGAATGAAAAGTCATTTTGATGCTCGTACCATTCCCTCGGTAGCCTACACAGACCCCGAAGTTGCCTGGGCAGGAATTACGGAAGAGCAAGCAAAAAAGGAAGGCATTACTTATGGAAAAGGAAATTTCCCCTGGGTCGCAAGTGGACGCAGTTTATCTTTAGGACGCAGTGAAGGAATGACTAAAATTATTTTTGAAGAAGACACAAATCGTGTAATAGGAGTAGGAATTGTCGGACCAAATGCAGGTGATTTAATTGCAGAAGGTGCCTTGGCAATAGAAATGGGATGTGACGCAGGGGATCTATCATCGACAATACACCCGCATCCAACACTTTCTGAAACTGTGTCATTTGCCGCAGAGGCTTTTGAAGGTACGATCACTGATTTATATCTTCCAAAAAAGAAAAAATACATCTAAAATACTATTCACATATTAAAAATTTATATTTGTTGTACTTAATAAAAAGATTGTGTAAGATATAATTTTTAAGAAAACACTTGACAAAATTATAAATTTTGTACAATCTTGATAAAGACCTACTTTTAATAAATTCAATTCTTTAAAAATTTTTTCCACACTAGATAGTTTCTTACCCATTTTTAATTTTTAATCATTAATAACGATTTTTGTAACCGGAATATTCTACAATACGTTAAAATAATCATCCCCCATATAGCTTTACACACAATAGAATGGTCTCTCATGCTTCGAGATCCCATCATTGATTAACCTTCTTAGAAATCTCGCATGTCTAAAACTCGGCCGGAAAATGACAACGGCAATAATACAAAATCAAATTCACATAATGGTTCTACACCGGACACACTCAATTTAATTGAGTTAAAGAAAAAAGATATCAATTCGCTCATTCAAATAGCACGCGACTACGATATTGAAAACGCGAACAGCATGCGTGGTCAGGAACTCTTATTTGCCTTGCTGCAGGCGCAAACAAGACGCAAAGGAATCATTTACGGTGCAGGAGTACTTGAAGCACTTCCGGACGGTTTTGGATTTCTAAGAGCACCGGATTACAACTACCTCCCGGGTCCGGATGACATTTACGTTTCTCCTTCTCAGATCAGGCGTTTTAATTTACGTACTGGTGATACGGTAGCGGGTCAAATCCGACCTCCAAAAGAGAGTGAACGTTATTATGCATTGCTTAAAGTTGAAGAAATTAACTTCCGTGATCCGAATAAAGCATTTGAAAAGATTCTTTTTGATAACCTCACCCCACTCCATCCTAACGAACATCTGCACCTTGAACGGAAAGACAATGATTTAACAACCAGGGTTATTGACCTTGTATCTCCTATTGGTAAAGGTCAGCGTGGAGTAATTGTTGCTCCCCCAAGGACTGGTAAGACAATGATTTTACAGTCAATTGCAAACAGCATTACTGAAAATCACCCTGAGGTTGATTTAATCGTTTTATTGATTGACGAACGTCCGGAAGAAGTTACGGATATGCGCCGTTCAGTCAAAGGAGAAGTAGTTGCTTCAACTTTTGACGAACCGGCAACTCGCCACGTTCAAGTATCTGAGATGGTACTGGAGAAAGCAAAACGACTTGTAGAACACCAACGGGACGTCGTCATTCTACTTGATTCGATTACCAGACTAGCGCGTGCCTACAATACGGTCATTCCCCCTAGCGGGAAAATACTTTCCGGAGGTGTTGACTCAAATGCGCTTTTCAAACCAAAAAGATTTTTTGGTGCAGCCAGAAACATTGAAGAAGGGGGATCGCTGACCATCATTGCAACGGCACTGATTGATACCGGTAGTAGGATGGACGAAGTGATTTTTGAAGAATTCAAAGGAACTGGTAATATGGAACTAGTGCTTGATCGAAAACCGGTTGAAAAACGTATCTTCCCGGCAATTGATCTCAGCAAGTCTGGAACACGAAAAGAAGAATTACTCGTTGAAAAAACTGACCTCGACCGTATATGGGTCCTGCGTAAAGTCCTTTCTCAACTTAATGTAGTTGAAGCTTTGGAATTTCTTATTGAAAAAATGGAAAAATTCAAAGAGAATGTGAATTTCCTCAACATGATGGACAAATAATTTAAGTTTAAAAAACATTAATCATTGAAAGTAAAAAGAAAATGAAACCAGATATTCATCCAAAATTTGAAAAAACATCATTCCGTTGTGCCTGCGGGACTACCTGGGATACACAGTCAACAAAAGGCGGAGAAACAACCGTTGAAATCTGCTCAAATTGTCATCCATTCTTTACCGGTGCAGGACAAAACTTAGTGGATACAGCAGGAAGAATTGAAAAATTTAACCGCCGCTACAACCGGGCTTGACCGGAGATGTTAGATAAACTTGCGGAAATTAATGGACGATTTGAAAAACTCACAGACGAACTTGCTCAACCTGATGTGGTTCAGGATCAGGAACGTTACCGGAAGTTAAGTCAGGAACATTCTAGCATACAGGAAATTGTTGAGTGTTACCGTAGTTTTCTCGAAATTCAGAAGGAAATTGACGACAACCGCGATTTAGCAGGCTCCAAAGAGGAAGATCCGGAAATCTGCGAAATGGCGGAACAGGAGATTCCGCAGCTCACTCAACAATTGAATGAGCTGGAAAAACAAATCCAACTATTACTCATTCCTAAAGATCCGGACGATTCCCGCAACATTATAATTGAAATTCGTGCAGGTACAGGTGGAGACGAAGCCGCATTGTTTGCCAGAGACCTATTCCAAATGTATGCTCATTATGCGGAGGATCGCAAATGGCGGATACAACTTCTCAATGAAAGTAAAAATGATCTGGGGGGTTTCAAGGAAATCACCTTTTCAATTGAAGGCAAAGATGTTTTCAGTCACTTGAAATTTGAAGGTGGAGTTCATCGGGTACAGCGTGTACCGAAAACTGAAACTCAGGGTCGCATCCACACTTCAGCAGCAACTGTCGCAGTCTTACCTGAGGTGGAAGATGTTGAAATAGAACTAAATCCTGGAGATTTGAGAATAGATGTTTACCGCTCAAGCGGTCCTGGTGGTCAGAGTGTAAACACAACTGATTCCGCAGTTCGGATTACACATACTCCGACCGGACTAGTTGTCATTTGTCAAAATGAGAAATCCCAGTTAAAAAATAAAGCACAGGCTTTAAAAGTCCTCAGGGCAAGACTCTATGAAAAGGAGCTTGAAGCTCAACAATCCGCAACGGCAGAAAAGCGCCGCGGAATGGTAGGTTCCGGAGACAGGAGCGAGCGCATCCGAACCTATAATTTCCCACAGGGACGTTTGACAGATCACCGTATCAATTTAACTCTCTACAAACTTGAAGATATAATGCTCGGCAAACTTGAACAGGTGATTGATCCGTTGTTATCTCACCACCAGGCAGAATTGCTCAAAGCATCGTGAATTTTTTCAGTTCAGAGCATAAAAGTTTATTCACTTTTGCTTTAGTTTGCTTTATTTCGTTCTGTTTGCCGACCTGACACATCTTCCATAATTAAGTATCCGTAATTCAAACCCAAAACCCAAACATGATCCGCTGAAATGGCTTTTGAAACTTTGCTTAGTCCACTAAAAGTTGGAAGGACAACCATTAAAAACCGAGTCATGATGGGCTCAATGCATACCGGACTCGAAGAACATCCGGATGGTTCATCACGCTTAGCTGCTTTTTACGCAGAACGTGCGCGAGGAGGAGTAGGACTCATAATAACCGGTGGATTCTCACCGAATGAGGCTGGTCGTGTTTTTGAGGAAGGTGCAGAATTAGTTTCAGAAGAGCAACTTGAATTCCATAGGCCGCTGGTAAAAGCAGTTCATGACAACGGAGGAAAAATAGCATTACAGATTTTGCATACAGGGCGTTATGGGATGTTGGAAAATTGCGTGGCGCCATCACCAATTACCGCACCAATCAATTTTTACCGACCCAAAGAATTAAGCAATGCAGAAATATTAGAAACTATAGAAGATTATGTTCGTTGTGCAAAACTGGCAAAAAAAGCCGGTTATGACGGTGTAGAAATAATGGGGTCAGAAGGATATCTGATCAACCAGTTCATTGCTAAATGCACAAACAAACGCAGCGATAACTGGGGAGGTTCTTATGAAAACCGCATTCGATTTGCACTACGAATTGTGGAACGTATACGTGAGGAATCTGGAGAAGATTTCTTGATTATTTTTCGCCTTTCCTGTCTTGATTTAGTTGAAGACGGTAGCAGTTTTGAAGAAGTTGTTGAACTCGGGGAACGCGTAGAGAAGGCAGGAGCGTCTATCATAAATACTGGTATAGGATGGCACGAAGCACGTATACCAACAATCGGTATGATGGTTCCCCGTGCAGCATTCGCTTGGATTACAGGTAAATTGCGCCCTCATCTCAACATTCCAATCGTGACTTCCAACCGTATAAACGATCCAAATGTTGCAGAAAGTCTGTTAAGGGAAGGAATTGCAGACATGGTCTCAATGGCTCGTCCATTATTGGCGGATGAAAATTTTGTTAATAAAACAGCAGAAGGACGTACTGAGGAAATAAATACCTGTATTGCCTGCAATCAGGCTTGCCTCGATCATCTGTTTCAAATGAAAACAGCGACCTGTCTGGTAAACCCCCGAGCAGGACGTGAGACAGAATTAAATTACGAAACTACTACCAAACCAAAATCGATTGCAGTTGTCGGAGCAGGACCAGCTGGAATGACTGTAGCCTATATTTCTGCAATGCGTGGCCACGAGGTTACTTTATTTGATAAACGCTCTGAACTTGGTGGACAAATAAACTATGCTGTGAAAATTCCAGGTAAACAGGAATTTTATGAAGTGCTGCGGTTCTACCGTGTGATGCTCGAAAAATATGGGGTAGAACTGAAATTAGGGCAAGCCGTATATCAGGAGACTCTTGCTGCAGGTAATTATGACGCAGTCGTTCTGGCGACCGGAGTACAACCGCGTGAATTGGAACTGGAAGGAGCTGATCATGCCAAAGTGCTGAGTTATTTGGATGTTTTAGACGGCGAATGCCCAGTCGGAAACAAAGTAGCTGTAATTGGAGCAGGAGGGATCGGTATTGATGTAGCTCATTTTTTAACAGCAAAAACACCCTTTTCGGGAGAAGTTCCTGAATATTTGCAGGGTTACGGTATTCTGAATTCGGAAAAAGCAATGGCTCTGCGTAAACCGAAAAAAAGGGAAGTTACTGTACTTCAGCGATCCGCCGACAAGATTG
>SHAT01000061.1 GCA_004213175.1 Pseudomonadota bacterium
GCACGTAATATTGTTAGTTCTTTGTTATCTAGTGTGGATCAACAAAAATTCTATGATCACCATATTTTTGTGATCACTGATAACGATTCCACCATCGGAACTACACAAGGTCAACGAAATACTGGTAGTTCGAAATATACGGTTATGAATCAAGTATTGGTATGTGCAACAGCAGTTGATACTATCCGTCCTAACCATTCTGCTGTCTATAGGGCCTGGGATACTCCAATTCATGAATTTGGTCATTCAATCCATGAGGTATTAGATATTTTGGATACTTTTATTGCTCTAGAGGCTGCTAATAATACTAATTACGATGAAAACTTAAAAAATGAATATTTTGCATGGGCCATTGAAAATTGGTTTGATGCAAACTTAGATGGGTCTTGTGGCAGTTCAACTACGCAGGGGTTTGAAAGTGGTTATTTAGCAACTAAATTTTCGACAAGTAATATCTGGAAAGCAAGCTGTCTAGGAAGGCCTTAAACATTCTTCAAAACTGTTTTTTGAAAACTAAGTAATCCTCCACAATCAGCAATGTAACTGATACATATATTATATATAATTTATTTTAATAACCATGATATTGACTGGAAGAAAAATCACTACACGCACACACGAGGGAAAAATATTATTGGGGGTCCATATAGGTGTCCATCATTCCGGAAAAGGTGTCCATATAGGTGTCCATCTTTCCAGAATCTTCTAATTATTCACAGTCAGACACCCTCCAAGTAAAATCGCTACACGCAAGATGCTAGGTTTATTGATTATATATATAATTAATCATATTTAAGAGTTCTGAAAGCCCAATTCTTGATAAATTAACCAGATTCTGGTATATATTCTGGTTTAACCTAAAAGTCTTATAGGAAACCAAGTGAGACATATACTGATTCTCCTCAATTCAATTCTTCTTCTTTCTTCTCCTGTGTTGGGTCAGTCATCCAAATATGAAAATGTGAATCAATGTGTTCTCCAGACTATGGAGGAAAGGGAATTGAATGGTAATAAAATATTCGAGATGATAAAGGTAGAATGTGAAAAACATTTTAAAAAGTTAAAGAAAAGAAACGGTATTATGTTTTTTATTAATAGGGATAGGAAACTGGGCTGGTATGAAAAAGGTGATAAGGGAAAGGATGGGGAATATGTAGGTGAAATTGAAAATAGGAAACCAAATGGTCAAGGGACACACACTTATTCCAATGGGGAGAAATATGTTGGAAAATGGAAGGGTGGGATGCCTTGGAATGGGACCAAATACAACAAAAATGGAGAAATCCTAGGTAAGTGGGCAAATGGGAAGTATCAGTAAAATTTCAAACTGAAACAAATCTCGTCATCTCCTATTAGTAACCACCACTTAATTCTTCAAAGTCACACACTCTCTTAGTAATCACCACATTCTTGTAAAAACAAACCTATTTGTGTTATTTGTTTTAATTGATATATAACTAGTGTGTTTAAGAAATAACAATCTACCAGAAAAAAATATAGAGGATTAACATGTTTGAAAATCTCAGTACAGGATCAAAATTTCCCAAAATATCCATTAAAACTGTCAATTATGGAGAACTAGTTTTGCCAGATGATTTAGAATCAAAGTATGCGATGATTCTCTTCTATAGAGGAGGCTGGTGAGGTAAGTGTACCTCTCAGTTGGAGGGGTATCAAAAACACATCGATATTCTCAAAAAAGTTGGAGTAAGTGTAGTAGCAGCAAGTGTGGACGACTTTATTTCAGCAAATGAGGTTGCAAAAGGCGAGTGCTATCCGGTAAGTAAGATAGCTAAATCTTACCCAATAGGCTACGGAATAACAAAAGAACAGGCAACAGTCCTAGGTTCTTACTGGAAAGAAAAAGATTCTTCTCAAGATAGGTGTTTTATTCAGCCTTCTGAATTTCTGATTGAAAGTGATACTGGAGAAATTATTGCCTTGAGTTATAGTGATGGCGGGCTAGGTAGGATAGATGCTCGTGATGTAGTGGGATTTGTGGCGGGACGAGAGAACATGAAAGACGATGTCCCTCACGTATGGCCCTGGGGCATTGATCCACCTTTAGATTAAGAAAAATAATAAAACTAAATTTTTGGTAAAGAATTTCACTAACGTGCAGGTGATAATTTTTTAGGATCGTTTTGTGCCTCATTGCTATTTGAGAAAATCACAATTGATGATATATGGTTTAGTAAAATTAAGAATCCTGCTAGTACGTCATTTATACCAAAGTATTACAGATAATTACTATTTTTTATTAATTTCAAAATGTTTCACTATTGTATTCTATGACAGTGCAGTACAAATATTACATATGTGATGTGTTTACGAAAAAAAGATTTGGAGGGAATCCACTTGCAGTATTGCCGGAAGCAGATGGTCTCACAGATAAAAAAATGCAGCAAATTGCCAGTGAGTTTAATTTTTCTGAAAGTTCATTTGTTTTTGCTCCTGAAAATGGGAAAACACGAAAAGTTCGGATTTTTACACCTGCCTTAGAGCTCCCATTTGCCGGTCATCCAAACATTGGAACTGCATTTGTTTTGGCTTCATCAGGAGCGATTGGGGATTTTCATGAGTCAACTGAAATTATTTTTGAAGAAAAAGCAGGATTAGTACCCATATTATTAAGAAAATTCGATGATAGTTCGATTTGGTGTGAGCTTCAAGCTCCTGAGAAATTATCAATTGGAAAAACAGTTTCAGCGGAGGATTTAGCTTCTGCAATTTCAGTGGATTCAAGTGATATAATTGTGGATACTCATCCTCCACAGCAGGCATCCGTGGGCCTACCATTCGTTATTGCAGAATTGAAAAATACACAAGCCCTGGAACAGGCCAGTATTAATATCAAAGGATTTAAGAAGTTAACATCGCAGTACAACACATGTTTTGTACATATTTATACCCACAGCAATGATGAATATGATGTCAGGACACGTATGTTTGCGCCCTTTGACGGAATGCCGGAAGACCCCGCTACTGGTAGTGCAAATTGTGCATTAGGAGGATTACTGACCTATTACAATGATTCGGCTTCTGGCGATTTTGAATGGAAAATCGCACAAGGTGTTGAGATGGGACGCCCAAGTTATCTTAAGGCACGTACTCAAAAAAAAGGTGGAGAAGTAACTGCTGCTTTTATTGGCGGCAACAGTGTAATGGTCAGTGAAGGGATAATTTTTGTGGATTGAATATCTGAAAGTGCGTTAAAAAAATTACGACAATTTGAATATTTTCAAATTAGATAAAGTTAAAGGCAAATATATTTATAATTATATATATATTCAAAAATATATTTGGTGTTGACCACAAGAAAAAACCACTACATGCACGCATTATGTGAATATATGAAACCAGCTCCTCTAATTCAATTATTTGGTGCTACATTTGGTTTTAAATTTAGAAAATAATAAAAATTCTTCAGTTATATTAGCAAATGCAGGGTGACAATTTTGAAAGCCATGGACAAATTATACTCAGTTTTAACAATCAGCATTTAATATAATTCCTCTAGCTTCACTAGTTTCAATTTTTGCTTCTAACTTCATTAAAATTGACATTAAACCAAATGTTATACGATTAAAGAAAATAAATTGTTCAGACCCTCGCACTTCCCTGATTTCCATTGCATTCCTTAGTAGAATGTTCAAATCTTCACGAAATTTCTTATTACCAAAATCAAAAACCGACTTATCGTATATAGAACCTAAAATTATCGCTAAATTACTAAATAGTTTTTCAATCTTTTCTTCCTTAGCACTTAAATCCGAAACATTTTTTATGAATCCCAAACACTCCAGCTCTTTTTGAAATTCCTGATGAGAGCCATTTAAATGTTTTTGTACAAGTCGAAGACAAGATTTAATAAATTGATCTGGAAAAATTTTAATACAACCAAAATCAATTACACCTAGTTTCCCTCCTTCACAAAACAAAAAATTGCCTGGGTGAACATCTGCATGAAAAGTATTATTTGAGGAATTAATATTTTCATGGAAAAAATTCCACATAATTTGTCCATAATTGTTTTTTATATTTTGATCTGGTTCTTTTTTTAACATCTGGTCAAGATGATCCCCTTCCAGGAAAGTCATTGTAAGAACTTGTTCGTTAGATGTAGATTCTTGGTATTCAGGGATAATTATTTCTTTTGAAGAAATGATATTTCTAAATTTCTGAATATTAAGACCTTCATTCAAATAATCGGTTTCCTCTAAAAGAGTTTCACGGACTTCGTCTAGATATTTTTCAAAATTTTTACCTTTAAAAAACTGTTTTCCAAAAATGTATAAAAGCTTTAGATCACTATTAATGCTTTTCCGTACATTAGGATATTGAACTTTAACTGCTAGACGAACACCATTACTATTTGTTGCATGATGAACTTGTCCAATAGTTGCTGCTGCAAAGGCGTCATAGTCGAATGTTTGGAAGATATTTTCCGGATATTCACTAAAATTACGTTTAAACTGAGTCCTAACAAGTGCACGATTCATCGGACTGACACTATACTGAGCAGAACTCATTACTTCCAAAAATTCAATTGGAAGTAATCCTGTATCCATACTCATTCCTTGGGCTAATTTTAAAGGAAGACCCCTTAATTGACTAAGTTCTTTGAATATAGAAACTGCGTTTTTTCTATTGAGAGTCCGTTTATCTTGGTGTAAATTTTTAATAGGTAATGAATTCCCCAAATAATGTCTTAAATAGTTTCCTCCTGTGCTCATTCCTGCTTTAGCAAAACGGCCTGAACGAATTAGTGCTCCTTCTGGTAAAGATTTCATGCAAATCGATTGAAAAAAGAATTAAATAAAAATTTTAGATCATTTGGAGCAAGTCCAGTATGATTCTGCCCCCAAAGTGTTCTACCGAGGTCAATGCCTTTGGTAATTATCTGATTACTAAGTATTTCTCCTAAGAAAGCAATTATTTTATCAATTAATTCAATGGTATCCTCTGATTTCTCGCTATCATCCTTGATCCAAAATTTGAATATATGAAATAGTTCTTTTACTAAAATCATAGCAAGATACTTTTTAGGTAAAATAGATGCATCTCCTTCAGAAGTATCTAGAATTATTTCTACCTGTTTTTCAAGAGATTTCTGAAATAGATTATTTGCATTAGCTTTAAAAATAATTTCGTTAAAAGTACTTTCAACAAATTCTTTCTCTTTTTGAAAGAGTTCAATGTGAGTGTAAACAAGATGACCAAGTTTTTCTTCAAGTGTGAATTCACTATATCTATCAATTTCATTTGTTTGATTTATATATTCCTCAAAACACAATTGATAAAAGTACCTTAGTATTGCTTTTTTACTTGTAAAGTGAGTATAAACCTGTTCTCTAGATAATTTAAGTTCCTTTGCAACATTCCTCACAGAAAATTGTGTTGGATTTTCTAAATACATCTCAAATGCTGTTTCAAAAATTTTGAGCTTAATATCTTTTTTATCTTTCATGTTTCCCTTGTTTTTCAATCGTATTAAAAATTAATTAGTCTAATTTATCTTATTTTTTAAAACAAAAAAATACAATTATTTGCAAAATAATAGTATTGCGGAGCATTTCAACAAAATATTATTTCTTCATCTATATTAGTTTTAATATATATTTAATCTTAATTAAAAATCCTGTCCCTCAAATTATCGTAAAACAATCCGATTGATTTTATATATTGGATTCTCATAAACTAATGATGGATACAATGAATCAAAAGTTAAATGTACGAACATTACTTTACCAAAATTAATAGGAAAACCATTCAGGCAGTAAGACTTGAGTATGGAAAGTTAGGGGAAAAATATGTTTTAAAAACATTTGAAGGTGAAGAGAACCCTAATGGGTTATTTCTGCACAATTCTATTTTCCCAAGAGAAGAAATTTTTGATGGTGAACAAAGGATGCTAAAGAAGGTTTTGGAAACAAGGAAAAAATTGATTGAAGAAAGATGGATTCTTAAAACAAACAAACAATAATCTATGAAACTTGGCTGTTCATCTAGTATTAAAAAAAGTTATGAACAATGATTTTATCTTAAACAGTGAATATATTTCGATTTTTGAAAAGAACGGAGTCGTTCTCCTCAAAAACATGATCAATAAAAAGTGGCAAAGAATACTGAATGATGCAATTGAGGAAGATATCAAAAAACCTGGTCCTTTTTTTCATTCATACAAAACTGAAGATGGCAAAGGGAACTTCCATGGGAACATGAGAATTTGGGAGCATTATCAAGGGCTAAAAGATTATTGCACAAAATCTCCATTACCTTATTTTGCGGCACAGTTATTAAATTCAAATAAAATAAATTTGTTTTACGATCAATTATTTGTAAAGGAACCCGAAACAAAAAATTGTATCAGATGGCACAATGATCAACCTTACTGGCCGATTCGTGGCTGGCCTGTTATATCTTTATGGACATCATTAGATCCAATATCAAAAAATAATGGACCGATGGAATTTATTAGCAAGTCACACAAATGGGGGAAATGGTATCAACCTGAGCATTTTGCTCCTGGTGCGAGTAAAGCATATGAGCAAAACCCAGAATTTGAAAAGATTCCTGACATAGATTCAAATCGTGATAAATACGACATTATTTCTTTTGACATGAATCCGGGAGATCTTTTAGCTTTTCACGCTCTTGTAGTTCATGGATCAACTGGGAATATTAGCAAAAATCGTAGAAGAAGAGGGTATGCCGTTAGATATACAGGGGATGACGTTTTTTATTCTACAGATAAGGGATCACACTTAGATCTAAGAAATCCTGAATTGGAAAATGGAAATCTTCTTGACAGTAAACAGTATCCTGTTGTTTGGGAAAAAGACAAAAATGTTTACTAAATATTAACTCCATATAAAATCACCTCCATCAGCTCCAGTGGCTAACCCCCCCCCCCCACTAATTCTTCACAGTAAGATACCGTCTAAGAAAATCCATACATTCTCGTAAGTCAAACTGATTATTGCTTACTATGCTTGACAAATGTCACATAGAGTTTACAATCAACAAACATGAGTGATTATTAAACGAATCTTCGTGTTCATGACATAGTATGAAAACTTGGAAAGTCTAATACTTATTGTTATTGTGGTTATAATTATTTCCTGGTTTGTAGTTACTCCGGAAAAAAGTTTTAGAGTGGCTTCACAGAGAGTGGATAACAGCAAATCTGCCGCAATAACCGAAAATGGAATGGGTTAGGTGATTTTTCAGATATGATTTGGTGGTTATTCGTGTTTTTCAAACACTAAATAATCATACAAGGGAAATACATCATTTAGGCGAATTTTTCAATTTGAATTAATATATATTTAATTATAATGGAAAAAAGTTGTAAATTAAGTGAATATCACGTGTTTAAAACGCTATTTATCAAAAAAATACAACTTTCTTTGCGAAGTCGATATGCGTAATATAATCATTATTTTGTCAATAGTTTTGTCACAGATTAGTTGTACTTCGGTGGAGCCAGTTATGAGTAAAGCGGGAGTCATGGCCCATCCAGACTGTGCAAAATACAGTACCGAAGAGGCAGTTGCCACTTGCGAATCTGGATTACGACATCGCGGAGGGAACACGGGATTTAGCTTCGGAATAGGTGTGACTCGGATAATCAACTGAAAACCTCTTTACTTTCTGAAATATTACTCAAATGGTGTACTTCGATATTGAAAAAATTATTGACCGTTTGGGTATTCAGATACTCAATGAACAAAATATATTAGAAGATCATAATGGTTTTTCGTGTAGAAAAAGATAATCCAGAATCAGCTAGAAATGTACTTGGGGAACCAATGGATTTGTGCTGTGAAAATCCTTTGACTGGTTTTTACAGGAATGGTAGATGTGATACAGGACCGGATGACCATGGAGTGCATACAGTATGTATCCGTGCAACAAGCGAGTTTTTAGAATATTCAAGCTCAGTCGGCAATGATCTGAGTACACCTATGATTGAATTTGGATTCCCTGGCTTGCAGGAAGGTGACCGCTGGTGTTTATGCTTAGCACGTTGGAAGCAAGCATACGATGCTGGGAAAGCACCACAAATATATTTAGCTTCTACACATGAAGCATCTCTCGAATTGGTTCCATTGGAAGTTCTTCTGGATTTTGCCGTAGATGTTAATTAACATCAAAATGAATATTCTCTACAAGCACGCTCTAGGCAAATTATTAGGTCTACATATAGGTGTCCATTTTTCCTATATCTTCTACCTTGTCCCTTCAATCATTTAGTCCCGATCATTTCCTGTGATCAATCGCAATAATTCTTTAAAGTCATAAACCCTCCAAGTAAAATTCCACACATTGTAATTAAAACAAAGTTCTGGTATATTTTGGGTTCTTCCAAAATCACCTATAGAAAACCAAGTGAAAAATCTATTTCTAGAAGAATACGATGCCTTTATCCGGTATTATGATATTTCGGGTGAGGGTGAGACACTTGTATTTTTGCCTGGTTTGAGTGTGGCATCTATAGCAAATTTTCTTCCTGTAGCAACCAATCCTAAACTACAGATACACCGCTCTATTATGGTAGATTATCTTGGTTCTGGGTTTAGTGACTATTCAGATAAATTCAGCTATGACATGGAAGATCATGCAGAAACTGTTGCGGGTATTCTTGAGCATGAAAATATAACGAGTGCCATAGTGGTTGGGCACAGTATGGGTGGCACTGTCGCAATAATGCTGGCTATATCGAGACCGGATCTAGTTTCAAAACTTATAGTGGGTGAAGGGAATCTTGTTCCAGGAGGAGGTGCTGGTACGAGTAAAATAGCTTCATTCTCAAAGGCTGAATTTATTGAAAATATTTACCCTCAGTGGTGCGAAGACAGAGTTGTATCTGCAAAAAAAGGAGATGAAATGGCAACTCTCATCTCAGGTATGTGGAAGACTGCAAATGTAGAAGGACTTTATGAAAATTCAAGATCATTGGTTGAACTAGATGCTCGATTCAAACAAAAATTTTTTAATCTTAAAATCCCAAAATTATTTGTATATGGAGAAAATTCTATTCCAAAAAATCCCAGTGATGCTAAACCTGATATGCCTGACCCAACTGAGTTGAAAGAGAATGGGATACTAATAGATACAGTACCAAATGCAGGTCACTTTTTGATGTTTGAAAATCTTGATGGATTTGTAGAAGTTATAACTAAATTTATTAATAAAGGGAAAAAATGAAATTTATTGCAATGAACCGGTTTAAGATTGCCCTCAACCGTGAGAATGATTTTGAAAATATTTGGAAAAAAAGAGAAACACATTTAAATGATGTTTCAGGATTTATTGAGTTTCATCTGGTAAAAGGCAAAACTGAAGACACTCATACATTATATGCATCTCACTCGACTTGGAACACTCGCAAAGACTTTGAGAATTGGACTAAGTCAGAGGCATTCCGCAAAGCTCACAAAGGGGCGGGAGGGCATAACGATATTTATCTTGAACATCCTCAATTTGAAGGATTTGAAGTTATTATTTAGTAACACTTAAGCAATCCTGGTATTAAAGTATTTAGCAATTTAAAAAAACAAAACAACCATACAAAACTAAACATAATTGCATATTACAGATCTAATTTGAGGTAGAAATAATTTTAATTCTATATCAATGTCAAAGCACCTAAATATTAATAGCCGTATTATACTCCATGATGGCAACAGGATGCCATTGTTTGGACTAGGAGTATGGGCTGCACAATCTGGACAAGAGACTTACGATGCTGTTTTGTATGCTTTAAAAACGGGCTACAGACATATTGATACAGCGGAAATGTATGGGAACGAAAAAGATGTTGGTAAGGCTGTTGTTGACTCAGGTATAAATAGAGCAGATGTCTTTGTTACTACTAAACTGTGGGATAGTGGATTAGGTTATGATCATGCTTTGAAAGCATTTGATATTAGCTTACAAAAGATGAATCTGGATTATGTTGATCTTTACCTCATTCATTGGCCTGAGAATGGATCTCAGCTTAAAATTTGGAGGGCCCTAGAAAGAATCAAAAAAGAAGGACGAACTCGTTCTATCGGTGTTAGCAATTTTGCTCCAAAACATCTGAAAGAATTGCTAGTCGTAGACAGTGAACATCCAGTCGTAAATCAGGTAGAGTTGAGTCCTTTTTTACAGCAGAAACATATTTACTCATTCTGCCAAAAAGAAAACATTCACCTGACCGGTTATTGTCCGCTTTCGAGAGGGAATCGTTTTAATGATTCCAACCTTTCCCGGATTGCAAAAGAAACGAAAAAATCTGCTGCTCAGGTCATGATCCGCTGGGCTTTGCAGCGTGGACATACAGTTATTCCGAAATCTGTAAGTCCAGCAAGAATTGAAGAGAACGCTAATGTATTTGATTTCAATTTGAACAATGCGCAAATGAAAATTTTAGATGGGCTGGAAGAAGGATTACGCTTTTGTCCAGACCCTGCAGAAATATAAAATCTATAAATTTAATCAATAAAAGTAAGAAAAGGTAATTTATTCCTCAACTGTAATTGCTCCTTCGGGGCAGGCCTGAACACAGTCTAAACATGCAGTACATGCTGATTCATTTTTTACAACTGCTTGGTATCCTTTAGATTCTATCATCAATTTGATTTTAGTTAAAAAAGTCACACCTCTCGCTTTTTCCCACGAGAAAACTTTGACTTTACACGCACGAAAACAATCTTTTTTACCAGTACATAATTCTACATCAATTGAAACTTTGGCCATAAACAGTATTTTTTACTGAATTGTTTAAACCATAGAAGTATTTTCAATTTTTACTACATCCAGCATTTCATCTCTTCCTATAATTTTAACTGAGTCTTCCTCTATAGTATTAAATTGATAATCAGAAAGTTCATAAGTATATTTTGAAATAATCAACTGACATTTGAATTCTTTGGTTAAAGATTCAAGCCTTGAAGCAGTATTCACAGCATCTCCTACCGCAGTTAGATTCTTGGCATGTTTATATCCCATTTTACCGAAGATAACATCTCCTGAATGAATTCCAATTCCCATTTTCAAGGGGAATGGCAGGTCATGGATTAACCTTTCATTTAGTTTTTTCAATTCAACATTCATTTGACTTGCTGCCATTATTGCGTTACGACTTCCCTCCTTAGGCCCTTCTTCAATTCCAAAAAGTGCCATAGTTCCATCTCCAATGAACTTATCCAGATAGCCACCATGATTTTCAATAATTTCTCCCATTAATTTAAAATACTGATTAAGAATGAAAACCACATCATAAGGAAGTTTTTTTTCTGACATTTTTGTGAAGGCTCTCAAATCAGTAAACATAATACATATTTCTCTGTCACTTCCGTGAATATATTTCTGCTCAGAAGCATTTTCCTTATAGTTTGCATCGTGAGCGAGTAGAGGAGAAACATTTAAATCGATTTTAGGAAAAGCCTGACAAGCTAAACGGACGTTTTCAGGAGCACCTATTCCTCTAAGAACTCTTTTCTCCTTTTGTCTTGGAGGCTCCAACTGATCCAATCCCTTATCAACTCTTATCCTGCAAGTGGAACATCTACCTCGGCCACCACATACATGGGCATGGGGGATCCCTGCATCTATGCTTGCTTCAAGAATGCTCATCCCAGGAAAAATCTTTGAAATTATTCCTTCAGGATAGCTAATTTGAATTGAGTTGTTCCGGCGTTTAATTTTGAAGAAAATGAAACGGCCTGTAAACAGAATAATGATCAAGAAAAGGTAGGGAATTACAAAGTACATTATTGTATCCTCTGTAAGCTTATCTAGGTCTACATTTTCTGGATTTGAGGAATTAAATACTTTTTCCTTGTATTTTGGATCTATTAATAAATTTAAATTTGATTCTCTAAACATACTAATCACTCCAACAAATGACAGTATTGGAAGGAGAAAAAAGAACATTCCCATTTGATTTAGATAGCTCTGATATTTAGAATTTACTTTCATCCAATATTTAACCCCTATATATCCATGCATCCATACGAGCAGCATCAATAAATTAAATATAACTATATCAGTATAATCTGCTATACTTGAGCTTAAGAAAGTATATGTATCATTAATTCCATAAAAAACATGTGCTATTTTTGTCCCTGAAACATGAAGTGCCAATGCAGGAACTGTTAATATTCCTGCAATCAGCTGGAACCATTCATGCCTTTTAAAACCCCTGAATGAAGCCAGCCTTATTACCCTCGACAATGATAAATAAATATGGATCACGGCTACGCTCGGCAGGAAAAAATTCATGAAAGGATTCCTCCAAAAAAAAAGGAAGATATTTCTTATATATTCAACGGCATCTAAACCAAAAATGCCAATTGAATGATTCAAATAATGGGTGACACAATAAAACATTAGAAACATTCCTGTCCACAATTTCAGTTTTTCTGCAAAGTATTCTTGTGTAGCCGTCATTATGTAGATTTATATAGTTAGAGGTTTTATCATTTTTAAGTGATAACAATATCACACAGAGCCATATTATTTAACTTAAAAAACTTAGAATGACTAAACAAATAATAGCTATAGGAGGCGGAGGATTTGGTCGTAACCCCGGTGAGGGAATTATTGAAAAATACATCATAAACCAGTCTGAAGAAGAAAAACCAAATATTTGCTTCATTCCAACAGCTACTGGAGACAATGAAGCTTATAAAGTAAATTTTTACTCTACATTTAGTAAACTAAATTGTTCACCATCCCATTTAGATTTTTTTAAACGTACACCTGATCTAGAAAAACTTTGTTTCTCTCAAGATATAATCTTTGTTGGAGGAGGTAATACTAAGAGTATGCTTGCTGTCTGGAAAGACTGGGGTTTAGTAGAGATACTAAAAGAAGCTTATAAGTCAGGAACCATTATGTGTGGCGTAAGTGCCGGTGCTATTTGTTGGTTTGAATACGGAATTACGGATTCTTGGGAAGGGGAATTAAAAATTATTAATTGTCTGGGATTTGTTTCAGGAAGTTGTTGCCCTCATTATGATGAAGAGCCTAAAAGAAAACCTTCTTTAAAGAAATTTTTAAATGAAGGTGCTTTAGAAAATTGTAACGCTATTGATGGGGGTTGTGCTTTACACATTAAAGATGGAGTTGAGAATAAGGCTATAGTTTTTGCTCAAAAAAAGAATGCTTATTTAGTAAATAAAAATGATGAAGAAATACGAGAGAGTCCTTATTTGAGGGAAGAAATATTTTAGTTTTTTTTCTGTAGGCATCTTTTTCTAGATTTGGAATTATTCGTTAAAGATAATATTTATTAAATTTACTGACATGTCAAAAATAATAAATATAATTCAAGAACCTTTAGTCTGGTGATTTTAATTTAAGCGATTTTGATTATGCTTATTTTGAAGAATAAATTCAGCCAATCCAAATATATCATCTAAAACTTGATGATATGGATCCACTAAAAACAATTAATCTGTTGGTGATTATAAGATCCGGTCACCACCAAAGAACCAAAAGTTTTCAGATAATCACATCTTGCGATAGAACCTTGGGAAAAGGGTGGCAAAGAAAAAAAG
>SHAT01000062.1 GCA_004213175.1 Pseudomonadota bacterium
TAATCAAATTCTTCTTTAGATAAAAGAAAGTCTATGTCGAGAAGAATGACCATTTCATCCTTAGTTTTTGCTACGCCTTTAATAAATTTAGTATCAACATTTACCGCTAACTCAGTTGTTTCCTGAATATCTTCCTCTTTGACAAAAATAACATCGGAAACTGAGTCTACTGTAAGACCAATGCTTTTATTATTCACTTCAACAATGATGATCACTGAGAATTCATGTCTTTCCTCAGCTGTCATTTCAAATTTTTCTCTTAGATCCATTACCGGAATAACCAACCCTCTCAGGTTAAACATTCCTATGATGTAATCTGGCATTCCTGGTATACGTGTCAATCCCTCTGGAAAACTGATAAGTTCTCGTACTTTAAGAATGTTGAGCCCATATTTTTCCTCACCAAGAATGAAGGTTATTAACCTTGTACCTTCGCTGTAGGAAACCTCTAGGCTCATATCTTCCATATCTTCATCAGAAAGATTTACTGAACCGAGGTATTTATTACTTTGATTCTTTGCCATCACTACCTTTGCTTTGGATTTCAATTAACAAGACTTGCGACATCTAAAATGAATGAAACTCTACCGTCACCGAGAATGGTAGCTCCTGCAATTCCCGGTACCTGAATAAAATTATCTTCCATACTCTTGATGACTACCGGTCCTTGATCTACAATTTCATCTACGAAAACGCATTGTTTACGGTTTGCATGCTGAACTACAACTACCAGTCCTTCTGTAGGTTCTTTGTATTTGGGTACGATATTCAAGCGGTTATGGAGACGTAGCATAGGAATATATTCACCACGAATTTCTACCAGTTCACCTTTGTTCTTAATTTTTTTAATTTGCTTTGGAATAGGTCTCAGTGACTCATTGACTGAAAGAAGAGGTATGGTAAAAACCTGATGGCCTACATCTATCATCATTCCTTCAATGATAGCGAGTGTTAGTGGCAATTTAAGTTTTGTGCTTGTGCCCTTGTGAAGTTCACTTGAAATTTCTATGGTTCCAAGCAATGCCTCAATGTCACGTTTTACCGTGTCCATTCCTACACCGCGTCCAGAAACATCTGTTACTTCGGTTGTTGTTGTAAAACCTGGCAGGAACAGTAATTTAAAAATTTCGTCGTCAGTCAGATCATCATTCTCATCAATAAATCCTTTTCTCACTGCTGAATCAAAAATAACCTTAGAATCTATGCCTTTCCCGTCATCTTCAATTTCAACAATCACATAACCCTCCTGTTGGGATGCTTTTAGAGAAATGGTCCCTGTAGGATCCTTACCATTTTTTACTCGTGTATCCGAATCTTCTATTCCGTGATCCATTGAATTACGAACTAAATGAACCAATGGCCCCTGAAGCTGTTCTGTGACAGTTTTATCAAGCTCAGTATCTCCTCCTTCAATTTCCAGTTTGATTTTCTTTTTACTACGGGTGGCATAATCACGAACAGTACGTTTCATATTATTTAAGATACTCCCAACTGGAATCATTCGTACTTGAAGGATCTGATCCTGAAGTTCATTTACCGACTTTTCGTTGTCCTCAACAAACTGTAAGAGCATCTCACCAAGATTTACATCAATCTCCATTATCTTTGAACTCAGTCGGTGGAGGCGTGCTTGATTGATGACTGTTTCACCAACCAAATTTTGAAGTTTGTCAAGCTTGTCAATCGTGACACGAATTGACTGTGTTGTCTTTATTCCAGAGTCTTTATTAGCATCTTGCTTTGGAGGAGAAGTTTTAGGTTGTACTGCAGGGGGTTCTGTTTTTTTACTTTCTTCAGTTGAAATTTCATTTTCAGGCTTTTCAGTATTTTCTGTCTTTTGCTCTACTATTTCATTCGGAACTAACTCAGGTGTTGGGACTGGCTTTTCTTCAGCTTCATCAATCCTGACTTGTTCCAGATCTCTATTATCTTGATCATCATATATTCCAAAAGATGCAAGTCCCGGATCTTCAGGGGGAGTTTCTGCTAGTTCAAACTTGACATCATTTTTTCCATCCTGAAAGAAGATCAGAATATCCTCAATTTCTTCAACTGGATTAGTAGTAACAAGTTTGGCACTCCACCAGAGTTGGATCTCTTCAGGATTAAAATTTTTCAGGTCGGGCAATTTTCCTAAATGTGGAATTATATCCAAATCTCCTAATTCCTTTAAATCTTTAAGTAAAAGTATTGGATCTGAACCTTTTCCTAGCATTTCTGGATCAAATTTCAGATGAAGTAAATATGCTGTTTCTTCTCCTTCATCTTCATCATCCCATTGAACTTCTTCCTGCTCATCATTTTTTTTATTATTTTCAGATTCTTTGTCCTGCGAAGAACTTTGTTCCTGCTCTACCATTTCTGCCTGAGTTGCATCTTCCTGAGGCTTTTCTTTTATAGGTGTTTGTTCTGCAGGCGGACTAGCTGCATTCTTGCCAGCATTACTTTCAAATTCTCTAAGTTGACTAAGCGTGTTGTCTATGAGTTCCTGATTAACCTCACCACCTTCACGAATTCTGTCTAAAAAAGATCTAAATCCGTCAATTGAACTCAACAGAAGTGATGCCATTTCTGGAGAACAGACAATCTCCCCATTACGTGCTTTGTCAAGCAGATTCTCGAAATGATGGGCATATTCTGCTAATTCTGTCTCCATGACCATGCCAGCCCCACCTTTAATGGTGTGCATATCTCGAAAGATTCGATCGATTAGCGAACGTTTCTTCGGCTGTGCTTCTAGTTCAAGGACTCCTTCTTCCAAGTCCTCAATTATCTCCTCGACTTCCTCAACAAATTCTTCCAAAGCTGGATTGTCCACTTTGTCTCTACCTGTTTTGAATTATTATTAGTTATTATTTGTTAGTTTTTTAAAAAGACTGAGTTATAAATTGTCAATACGTCTGTAAAAAAAAATATATAATATCAGGGTAGTCTCTTATAACTCATTTCTCTACTCACTTAACATGAGGGGGTTTTATTTCCTCATGCAATGTAATCAATTTTTAATCTGCTTTTATTTTTGATCAAAAACTTGTTGCCCCTTCCATCCTTTTGGTGGGGGTTCTTTTTTAAATATTTTGCAGCGTTCCAAATATAATGCCGCCGCCCCATCTTCAGGACAGGCTTTCAAGCAGGATTTGAATTTTGTTGTTGCTGCAGTCCATTTTTGTCCACGATAGCTTGCTAAAGCCTCAGCAAATATTTCTCGACTGTCTAATTTTTGTTTGCGAATTTGTTTAGGATCACTGTTGAGGACTTCAACAATCGTAACAGGTTCTTCCTTACCCTTAACTTGGACAAGGTCAAGTTCTCGGAATTCTAGAGACTTATCATCTTTAATAAAGTCAAAAGTAGACTGAGAAATTAATATTTTACTTTTATAGAATTTGGTTAACCCTTCCAGTCTTGCGGCAAGATTTACCGTGTCTCCGGTTACAGTAGACTCCATACGTTCTTCAGAACCTACTGTTCCAATAATGACTGGTCCACTGTGGATTCCAACACCTACTCTGAGCATTTTATCACCTGACCTGCCGTTATCTTTGTTGAATGAGTCAATCTGCTTTTGCATGCCAATTGCGGCTTTGACGCTGCTTAAAGCATCATCTGCGTCTGGTCCTTCCGGAACACTGAACAAAGCCATAACGCAATCACCAATGAATTTATCGACAAAACCTTTGTTTTCAGATATAGGGCTGGTCATACGACTGAAAAAATCATTTAGAAAATCTACAAGTTCCTGTGGATTCATTTTTTCAGAAAGACTAGTGAAGGACCGGATATCGCAAAACAAGATGCTTATGAAATCGGAATCTGCTTTCCCAAACTTTAAATGTTCCAGACCGTCCGGGGCAATACGTTTTACAAATTCCTTAGGAACGAATTTTTCAAATACAGCAGTCAACTTTGCCGCAGCTTCTGTTTCAGCTAGACGCATTTTTGTTGTCTTTAATTCCTCATATGCTTTTTTCTGCTGAATAAGAGATATCTCCAAATCCTTATTTAGTCTGCGAGATTCATCTTCTGCCTGTTTGATCCTCACCATCACTTTGACACGCGCCGCCAGTTCATCAAAATCAAATGGTTTAGGTAAGTAATCATCAGCTCCTAACTTTGCCAGACCGAGTACTAATTGGCGAATATCAGTTTGTGCAGTGAGGAAAAGAACAGGAATGTTTTTCCAGTCATCATCTTGCTTTAGAATTTTTATGCACTCATCTCCGCTCATATTTGGCATGTTTCGGTCGAGGACAATCACATCAGGAAGATCTTTTCTTAAACAGTTTGAAAGCCAACGCAATGCTTCTAAACCATCACTTTGTTCAACAATAGTGTAATTTTCTTCAGTTTGCTGTTCAAGAATTCTCCGGACTTGCCCCCGGATAGTTCTCGAATCATCAACTGTCATTATTTTTGCTGGCATAACAACTTAAACGTTTTTTGTATCTTCAAGCATTGATTCCAATCCTGTTATTTTTAATGCTTCCCTGACCACTGCTGATTCTGCGATAATTCTAAATGTCTTATCTTTTTCCAAAGTATTATTACGGCAAACAGCGAGTAGTTGAACTCCTGCTGTGTCAATAGCTTCTACACCTGATAAATCTAGCTCTACAGAGCTACGCTCAGACTCCACGATATCCAGCATAGTCTTTTGTAAAGGCTTTAGTTCCTGGATAACACAGTTCCCTTTTATTTTTATTCCATTACTTTCAAGGTTAATTTCCATATTTGTGTTTTTAATTCTTAAAAAATGAGATTTAGTTTTTTTGATATATACTGAAAGCCAGTTTCTTCATTCCTTCTACTTTGTAACCAGTTTCAGTAATACCCAGCACAAGCCAACCGCCTGTTTCAAGATGGTCTACCAGTTTTTTTAACAGATATTCTCTCTTATCAGGATGTAGGTAATAAAGGAGATTTCTACAAAAGATCAGTTGAAACTTAGTCGCTATGGGATAGTCTTCAGCCATTAGATTGAATTGTCGAAATTGAATTATTTTTTGGACTTCTCTATTGATTTTTCTTTGAGTATTATTATTTCCAACTGGCATTGGAATAAAAAACCGTTTTTTCAGAGAGTCTGGAATTGTAATAATCTGCTCCTCTGAATAAGACCCATTTGTTGCTAATTCTAGCACGCCGGTGTTAACGTCCGAACCTAAAATTCGTAAACCACCATTGGAAATCATTGCGGTTCCAAAAAAATCATGTGCTTCCATAGCAAGCGTATATGTTTCTTCTCCGCTTGAACAACCTGCACTCCAGAATCGAAGTTTTGAATAACGGTTATTTTTATATTTTTTCATCTCTGGGAACACATTTTCCCGAAGAAACTTAAAATGTTGCTTCTCTCGGAAGAATCCACTTTTTGTTGTAGTGACGGCATTATAGAGATCCTGAAGTTCCTTCTTGTTTTCGCTCTGTTCAATATAATCATAATAGCTTTGAAAATTTTCTAATTGATTTGTTTGCAAAATTCTCTGAACTCTTGCATAGAGTAGATATTTTTTGTCTTCTCCCCATTCCAGCCCGAGATCCTTCAATACAAGTTCCCTGAAAAGATTAAATTCCTCATCTGTGGGCTCTTTGATCTTCTTGAACTTGTGTGAGGTAATAAACTCTGATTTATTATTCAACTGCATTGGAAAGGCCAGTCTGTAAAATTATGAACTAAAAGAAATTTTTTCATGCAAATGGTTCTATATCTTTGTTAGCAGGTTTTTCAGACTGTACAGTCGTTTTTTCGGATTCTGCTTTCTCTGGAAATTGTTCTAAATTGTTTTGCTCAAAAATGAAGTTGTCGTTTTCAGTTTTACCCGGAAGTTGTTCTAACTTGTTTTGTTCCACTATGAGGTTGTCATTATTTACAGCTGGACTTTCAATGGACTTGGTATCATCATCTTCCACCCTAAAAGTGTTAAGAAGTTCCTGCAAATCAACAGCAGCTTCAGCCATGTGTTGGCTTGCAGTTGTATTCTGTTCTACAAGAGCAGCATTCTCTTGGGTTAACCTATCCATGTCAGTAATAGATCTATTTATCTGGTCAACCCCTTCCGCCTGTTCCTGAGAGGCAACCTTAATGTTTTCCATTACTTCTGAAACTTCTTTGACAGATTCGAGAATTCCGTCAAGATTGGAATCACTCTGAGATTTGAGGTTGTTGAGGTTGGTTTCTATTTTTGTCCTCATTTCATCTACTGACTCGAGAATACCATTCAGATTGGAATCGCTTTGAGATTTAAGGTTGTTCAGCATGGTTTCTATTATAGTTCTCATTTCCTCCATGCCCTTTTCTCCGTCATTTACAAGGTTCCGTCCCGAGGATATGTGTCCAAGACTGTCTTGAATTAATTCCCCGATCTCTGTAGAAGCTTTTGCGGAACGGTGAGCGAGTTTGCGTACCTCTGACGCTACTACAGCGAAGCCTTTACCGTGCTCACCCGCTCTTGCTGCTTCAACAGAGGCATTAAGTGCAAGAAGGTTGGTCTGAAATGCGATGTCATTCATCAGTGTTGTAATACCCTCAATTTTCTTGGAGCTTTCCATGATTTCCTCCATAGCATTGACCACACTGGAATTGGTAGTTTGCAAATTCTTTAGCATATCCTGGTTTGTTTCTATGGAATTGTCTACTGTGTCAAGTATTTCTGTTCTGCTTTCAACGACAGATTGCTGAGCTTTCTTGAGCATTTCATGGTTAGTCTCAATAGAACTCTCCACTGTATTAAGTAATTCTGTTCTACTATTTACTACAGATTGTTGTGCTTTCTTCGTAATTTCATTCGCATTTTTGGCATCTTCCGCGTTGTTCTGGACGATACTGTTAATTTCTTCCATTGCAGAAGCAGTTTCCTCCAACGAAGTACTTTGTTGATGGGTGCGATTAGACAGGTCCTGATTGCCGAGTGCCATCTCTTGAGTAGACTCACTAATATTAGAAGTTTGTTTCTTTATTTCAATTACCATGTTATTCAGTCTCTTAAGAAACATGTTGAACCATGTTGAAAGTTCTCCCAGTTCATCTTTTCCTGAAACTTTAATTCTTTTGGTCAGGTCGCCTTCTCCCTGAGCAATATCTTTTGACATTTCAACTAGATCATTAACCGGTGCTGTGATAGATCTTCTGACCAGAAATCCAAAGAGTAGACTAAAAAGAATACCTACTACAGAAATAGCCAGTACTATCCAAATGAATTGTCCTGTTTCGTCAATCAGTGAATTTGCTGATTCATTAAAGTTTTCATTCAAAACATTGGATACATTAATAATCGTTGACTTAAATGATTCATCTAATTTGTTAAAGTCTTTGGCGAATTCTCCATGATTTCGAAACAAAATAACTTCATCTACGAAAGTCTTATTTATTTCTATGAATTTTGTATAAAAATTTTGTATTAAATTTATAGCTTTTTTATCATTAACTATTTTTTCATATTTAGAGAAATACTCTAAGTAATCCATTTTAAATGTACTTTGGATTATTTCGACCGCTGGACTTTCTCTACCTTCAAGCAGTTTTTTATAATAATCAGACATGACTCTCATAAATGTCTTGAGACCTTTTGAAAGGGCTCTGTTTTCCTGGGGTGTTATACTTCCTGCTTGAGCCAACGGAATTGTTGCAATTCTTAATGCGGTTTTCAGGACCCTTTCTTGCGAACTAAATTCCAAATATGATTCTGAGAATTCAGTCAGCAAATCTTTTGCTTTTTCAGTTGTAGCTAGAATATTTTTTGAATTATTTGCTATTAGGTTGACTTCATTTGTTAAAGCATTTTTTAATAAAATTAATTCTTGGATTTCTTCAATCACTGTTGAATTTAACTTGTTTTTTAATAAAATGTCTTCTTCAAATGTTTCACTAATTTTTTGTTCATTGAATATATTAGTTTTTTTATTGAACTCTATTATTTTAGTTGATAAAAACCCTTCTGTTACAATACCTTTTTGTCTTAAATCATTTAGTTCTTTCGTAATATCACTGTTTTTTGTTAGGCAAGTTTCTGTATTTAGATTGTTCTCGCAATCTAAACTTGTAATATACTTTTCTGTGATTCTAAAAAGTTCCTCATCAACAACCTTTATTGATCCAACTGATTCATTCTTTTGATCAGTTATTTCACTTAAAATACTGCTCATGTTTGCAAAAGAATTAATTATCTTATTGGAGCTGTCCTTAATTGAATTTGAACTAATATTCAAATAAAAACCCTGAGCTGTACCTTTGATACTAGCTTGTTCAGCTCTCAATGATTTAATGTTATTGTTGAATGTTGAAAAAACTTTGGTGTTGTATTCGATTGTTTCTGATATCCCAAAAAATGAACTGATGACAATTCCTGAAATTGCAAAAGTAACTATTGAGTTAATTAAAAATATTGAAAATAACTTCTTACTGATAGTTAAAGATAATAAGTTCATTTCACCTCATTATTAGTTTTTTATGTATTCAAAAAATATTGGCACATTTGAGATACAAACATTAAAAATTAAGTACAATTTAATCTAGAGAATACTATTTGAAAGGTTCTAAATCCTCTTTTATTGATATTTCAGAATCATCATTCGTCTTCCCTTTTGCAATATTTTTGCTTTTTTCAGTTATTTCAGGAATCTGCTCAACCTTTGCTTGTTCTAGTTTGAGTTTGGGTTGACTTATCTCACTCACAGTGTTGAGTGAAATTGATTCATTTTTTTCTACCTTAAAAGTGTTAAGCAGTGCCTGCAGGTTTTCTGCTTCTTCGGCCATATGTTGACTGGCAGTAGTGTTTTGTTCTACAAGAGATGAATTTTCTTGTGTAATACGGTCCATATCCGCTATTGCTTTATTGATCTGGTCAACTCCTTCAGCCTGCTCTTGTGAAGCAACTTTAATATTTTCCATCACTTCTGAAACTTCCTTCACCGAGGTTAAGATCCCATTGAGATTAGAATCACTTTCCGATTTAAGATTGTTGAGCATAGTTTCAATTTTGGTTCTCATCTCGTCCATGCCCTGTTCTCCGTTCTTTACAAGATCGCGGCCGGAAGTAATGTGTTCCAGACTGGTCTGAACCAATACGCCAATTTCAGTAGACGCTTTTGCAGAACGGTGGGCCAGTTTACGAACCTCTGAAGCTACGACTGCGAATCCCTTACCATGCTCTCCTGCTCTGGCTGCCTCAACGGAGGCATTAAGAGCAAGCAAGTTTGTTTGAAATGCGATGTCGTTCATTAGTGTGGTTATCCCCTCAATTTTTTTGGAGCTTTCCATAATCTCTTCCATTGCTGTCACCACACTACTATTTGTACTTTGCAGATTCTGCAGCATTTCTTGATTAGTTTCGATAGAATTGTTGACTGTGTCGAGTAATTCGGTTCTGCTGTCAACCACAGAAAGTTGTGCTTTTTGAGTGATTTCGTTCGCGTTTTTAGCATCTTCAGCATTGTTTTGGACTATACTATTTATTTCTTCCATCGCTGTCGCCGTCTCCTCTAGTGAAGAACTTTGTTGATGCGTTCGGTTTGAGAGGTCTTGGTTACCAAGTGCCATCTCTTGTGAAGATACGTTGATGTTTGAAGCATGCTTCTTAACTTCAACTACCATATTGTTAAGACGTTCTAAAAACATGTTGAACCAGGTAGACAAATCTCCAAGTTCATCTTTACCGGCAACCGAAATTCTTTTGGTTAAATCTCCCTCTCCCTGTGCAATGTCTTTAGACATATCAACAAGGTCATTAACCGGTTCAGTGATAGACCTTCTTACTAGGAATCCAAACAATAGACTGAAAAGCAACCCGATTATTGTGATTATAAAGACTATCCAGATAAAACTTCCCGTTTCACCAATAACGCTAGCATTTATTGTCTCAATGTCCTTAATTAGAGCGGTATTGATATCATCAAGTATCCTTGATAAGCTAAAATTTAACTCTGTATAATTATTATCAAGTAATTCACTTTCACTAATTAGTAAACCTGACTTCTTAACACTATCGAAAGTCTTAAGGAACTGTTTGTCAACGTTTGAAAATGCATCAATGTTGTTCTTTGCTTGAGTTTCATTGACAATTTTTTCCAAATCATCTCGGATTAATTTAAAGTCATCCATCATCCATTCAAGATCTGAGATATTTGCTGAACCCGAATTATCTCTTGCCTGAGACGTTGGTATATAACCTTCTCCTGCTTCTTCTGTACTACCTTTTCCGCTCATGATTTCATCAAGTTCAACTATCAGTTGATTCAACTGATAGAACAAATTGTCTTTGAGAAACTCTTTTTTTTGAAATCCATCAGTACCATCAGCTTCACCGCCCATCATTTGTGCCATAAAAGTTTCGTATTCTGGTTTGCCAGCAATCAAACTCCTTTTTGCCCTAATTTTGAAGATTATCCTCTTCCTTTTACTCTTAAATTCATTAAAAGCATTTATCAAATTAGATATGTTCTTTTTTGCAGCAGGGCCAGAGTTCATCTTCTCACTTGATACTTCAGCAATTCGGTTGGTAAAAAGTTTAAGATTATTTACCCCTTTTTCAATCTGTTCTAAATCTTTTGAAATAATTGTTTTAAATTTTGAGGATCTGATAAGTTCATCTATCGTTTTGTCTTCTGTCCTAGTAACTAATTCTTCTAGATTGTAATCATATATAAATTTTTTCTTTTTAATCTTCTGTTTAAGTGCATTTAATTCTTCATCATATATTTTAGAAGGCTTTCCTGTTCCGTATTTTGCCTTCAGAGCATCTATTATGGGCAGGTGATCTTCTTGTAAGTGGTATCTGTGAATACTTTCAAAAGTGTTGTTATTAATTGTATTATTTTTTTCATTATTCAATTTTGCTAATGATTCTTTAATGAATGCGATTGAAGAACTTATGTTTTCACGTCCTTCTTTAATGGTTTGGTCTGATACATTCAGATAAAATGATTGCGCATGCCCCTTCAGCTTTGATTGCTCAATCCTGATGGAATCAAGTGTACTTTTATATATTGAGAGTTCTGAATTAAAATTGAATTGGCCAGATAATCCCAAAAATGAAAAAATAACCATTCCTGAAATAGTTATTGTTATAATTGAATTTATTAAGAAAATGAAAAATAATTTTCTGCTTATAGTAACTGCTAAAAATTTCATGCTACTCCTAATTTTTGTTTAATCCTGTTGGCCGAGTCTGAAAGTTTTTTGTTTATGTAGTTATTGAATAACTTAAAAACAGCACAAAATCAAGTGTAATTTGAATGTTTAAGAGGTTATTCCATCAGTCTAAAATATTGTTTTAATTAACAAGCTTCTTCTATTTTTAAAAATGTGAAACCCTTTTATTAACTATCAAAATGGAGGTTAAAATCCATTAAAATTATTCTTGACCATTTTTTGATTATGCTATCACATGATTCATAGAGATTTACTTCCCCTCTAAATTTGGTTATTGGACGTTAATGGTAAGAGTGTTTGCCTGAAAAATATCTAGATATATATATAACATTAGAGATATCTATCTTTAATGTTATAGTCAAAAAATATTTAATAAAACATTCATTCATATCCCGTAAAATTGTAATTAAAAAGAATGTTTTAAAAAGATGGTATCTCTCTTATCTATAATTGATTAACAATATTTGAGTAAGTACAAGTGAATATTAAGCCATTTGGTAACTTAAGAGATGGCCGGCTGGTACATCGTATCAGTTTGACTGGTCATGGTCTAAAAGCCAGTATTTTAAACTATGGTGCAATTGTTCAAGATTTGAGGTTAAATGGACACAAACATGCTTTGGTGCTCGGCTTTGAAAAGTTAGATGATTATTTAGAACATTCACCCTATTTTGGCGCGATTGCTGGCCGCTGTGCTAACCGAATAAGCAATGCTAAGATAGAATTGGATGGCCAGTCATTTGAACTAGATCGTAATTTTCTTGGGAAACACTGCCTTCATGGTGGTTCTGCGAGTATGGGAAAATCTTTGTGGCAAATTGAGAGCAGTAGTAATACGGCTGTCACTTTATCAATTAATGTGCCGGATGGTCATATGGGTTTTCCTGGCAATTTAACGACCAAAGTGACTTACAGTTTAATGCCTGTCGGAAAGCTAGATGTATCTATGGAGGCTTTTAGTGATAAGGCGACTTTGTGCAATCTGGCTCACCATAGTTACTTTAATCTTAGCGGCAAAGATTCAATTTTAAAACATAGATTAAAGATAATGGCAGAGCATTATAATCCAGTTGATAAAGAACTGATTCCAACTGGTCAAGTTAAGTCTGTGATAAATACTAATTTCGATTTTCGGACAGAAAAAACTATTGAATATACAGAATATAATGAGGAAAAACTAGATGCCAGCATGAACCTAGATCATAATTTTTGCCTATCAAATGAAATTATGCCATTGCGTCAAATAGCTTCACTTTCCAGCCCTGATTCAGGTGTGTTTATGAACATAAATAGTACACAGCCCGGACTTCAAGTATATACTGGTTCCAAAATAAATTGTCCTATCCCTGGGCTTGATAAAATGGAGATGGGGGCGAACTGTGGTATTGCGATGGAACCTCAAATTTGGCCAGATTCTATTAACCAACCACTATTCCCGCAGGCAATCCTGAGACCAGGAGAACTTTATAACCAGCAGACTCAATATATCTTTGGAATGAACAGATAAGATTGTGTCATTCCGATTTTAATTCATTTCAATTCAGATGTGATAAATATTGATGAAAATATTTTAGAGTATTATGAAACAATTTAAGAATTTTGGTTTTGGCACACAGATACGCAAATCCCCTTTTTTCGAAGCGACAGTCCGCTGGGGAGCACAAGAGTTTTCAGTTTATAATCACATGTATATTCCCCGTGATTTTGGTGATCCAGTACAAAACTTTTGGAATTTAGTAAATGATGCAATCCTTTGTGATGTAGCAGTAGAGCGTCAAGTAGAAATAATTGGACCGGATGCTTCAAAATTTGTACAGATGATGACGCCTCGAGACCTGACAAACATGTCAGTTGGGCAATGTAAATATGTTCTGGTGACAAATTCCGATGGTGGTGTACTGAATGACCCGGTCTTGTTACGTTTGGGAGAAAATCGCTATTGGTTTTCGCTTGCTGATAGTGACATTTTGCTATGGGCCCAGGGTATAGCGGTAAATTCTGGGTTAAATGTCACAATTCTTGAACCGGATGCGTCACCTTTACAATTACAAGGACCTAAATCTGGTGAAGTGATGAATGCACTTTTTGGCGAGAGTATAATGGGTCTAAAATATTACTGGCATAGAGAAGTTGAACTGGACGGACTTCATTTAATTGTTTCTCGGACGGGCTGGTCCAGCGA
>SHAT01000063.1 GCA_004213175.1 Pseudomonadota bacterium
CGATGTCAGCTTTTGCGATAGTATATTTCAGGTTTAAGCTGGCAACACCTCTTTTTTGGTTAATATTTATAACTCTTCTTGTGCCTTTAGAAGTAAGGATATTACCAAGTTACCAAATAGTATCTGATTTAAAATTAACTAATTCCTATACAGGGTTAATTTTGCCACTTGTAGCTTCTGCTACTGCAACATTTTTCTTTAGGCAATTTTATAAATCTATTCCTGATGAATTATTAGAATCCGCTAAATTAGATGGTGCAAATAGTTGGAAATTTTTTATAGATTTTTTAATTCCGCTTTCAAAAACCATGATTGCAGCAATGTTTATATTTATGTTTGTTTATGGTTATAGTCAATATTTGTGGCCATTAATAATGACAACATCGGAACAATATTGGACCGTTGTTATGGGGATGAAGATTATATTTATGGAGGGATATGAAGGAGGGAATCTTCCAAGAATAGCAGAGAGATTTGCTTATATTATATTGTCAATTATACCACCTGTTGTAGTAATTATTTTCTTGCAAAGATGGTTTATCAAAGGTTTAATCCAAACAGAAAAATAAATGGGCTTTTTAGATATAGATAAGGTAACAAAAATTTATCCAAATGGTACTAAGGCAGTGCATGAAACTTCCTTAAGCGTTGAAGAAGGTGAATTAATGGTCTTTGTTGGGCCGAGTGGTTGCGGCAAGTCAACGTTGTTAAGAATGGTGGCAGGTTTAGAGGATATTAGCCAAGGAGATATCAGTCTGAATGGTAAATTGATTAATAGCGTAGATCCATCCGAACGCGATGTCGCTATGGTATTTCAAAATTATGCATTATACCCACATATGAATGTTTTTAACAATTTAGCTTATGGATTAAAAAATAGAGGTGTAGACAAAGCAACAATAAAGGAGAAAGTCCACGAAACTGCAGAACTTTTGCAAATCTCACAATTTTTAGAATCCAAGCCAGCAGTACTTTCAGGGGGGCAGAGACAAAGAGTAGCAATGGGTAGGGCTATTGTAAGGAATCCTAAAATTTTCTTATTTGATGAGCCATTATCTAATTTAGATGCATTACTTAGAATTAAAATGCGTTTGGAGATAAAAAAGCTACAACGAAAAATTGGTGTTACCAGTATTTTTGTGACACATGATCAAGTTGAGGCTATGACCTTGGCGGATAGACTAGCAGTTATTAACAATGGTGTTATAGAGCAATTAGGGACACCGATAGAGATATACAATAATCCAAAGTCTGTTTTTGTAGCAGGATTTATAGGTTCTCCACAAATGAATTTTATAGATGCCGAATTAAAAAATAATACTTTAATATCTGAAGATTTTAAGATCCCCAATTTTTCCAGTGATTTTAATGGTAACGTTTTAATAGGTATAAGGCCTGAGCATTTGTCACTTTCGAAAAAAGGAGAAATAAATATAACAGTAGATTTAGTTGAACAATTAGGATCAGATAATATTATTTATGGTGAAATGAATGGGGGGAAAGAATTATGTTATCGTTCACCTGGGAATATTAATGTCAATTTGGGGGAAAAATCGTCTTTAGAAATTATTGAAAACAAATTTTATGTTTTTGATAAAGATTCTGGCAAAATTTTAGATTAACTTTATCATTCAAATCAAGCCCTTCAAACCATATTTGTACTTAAAAAAATACTGGGAATTCAGTTTTGGTGAAGAAACTACGATTTGCTAAATATCTTAGCGGTAATCAAGCTGCATAATTTGATTAGTATAGTTTTAAATTGGAAGAATTCTTAATTGAGAACGAAGAGATATTTCTTTCGGGTGAACTAAAAGGGTATCCACTTAAAAATGCAGAGAATAAATTTGATCACATCGGGAGACCACTCCCATTTCCAGGATGTTCCATCATTTCCAAAATCCCAATAAAGTCAGATTTATTCTTCGAGATAAAATTATTACAATCGAAATATAGAGATTTTAATCCTGATAAGGCTTATACATATCTTCCTGATACAAGCTTTCATATGACTTTCTTTGATTGTTGTAATATTAATACTCTTAACACACGATACTGGCCGAGAGATATTTTTAGAGATAATAATTATAAAAATATTTCTAAAGTACTATCTAACAGGATAAAGGATTTAATGTTTCCAGAAAAATTCAATTTAAAATTAAAAAAATTGTTTGGTGGATATAGCATTGTACTTGAGGGTAATACAAAAAAAGATGAGAAAATAATTAGAGATTACAGGAATAAATTAAGTACTTTATTGGGTATTCGATTCGAAAACCACGAAACATACTCTTTTCATATCACACTTGCATATATTTTAAGAAAATTAAAAGATGATGAAATAAAAAAATTGATTATATATAATTCAAAATTACTAGAAGGATTCTTTAAAAAAATACCAATAATTCAAATAAAAAAACCTGAATTATGCACTTTTGAAAATATGTATGAGTATAAAAGTACTTAATTAAAATTTTTAAAAGATGTCTTGGAGGGAATTATATAATTTTTAAGAGTTTTTACTTCATCACAGCAATAAAATTCCTCAGTATCATAAGTATCTTCTTATTTAGTTTTTATATAATTATATTTGTAGAATTGACTGGGGAAAATATTTTTAATTCATTTAAAGATTGTTATGTCTGGACACAGTAAATGGAGTACTATCAAGCATCGGAAAGCAGCCCAGGATGCAAAAAGGGGGAAAGCTTTTACCAAACTGATTAAAGAACTCACCATTGCGGCTAGAATGGGTGGCAGCGATCTCGATGCAAATCCACGATTGCGAACTGCGGTTGCAAATGCAAAAAGCCAGAGTATGCCCAAAGACAATATTGACCGAGCCATCAAAAAAGGTGCAGGTGAATTGGACGGAGTAATTTTTGAAGAAATAATTTACGAAGGTTATGGTCCGCACAATGTTGCGATTATTGTTGAAGTAATGACTGACAATCGGAACAGAACCATTGCCTCGGTAAGGCATGCTTTTAGTAAATACAATGGTAATTTAGGCTCAGCGAATTCTGTTCAATATATGTTTGACAGATTGGGGTCGATCATGATCGACAAGACAGTGATTGAGGAGGATCCACTGACGGAATTAATCCTGGAAGCAGGAGCTGAGGATATAAACATAGAAGATCCTCATGCATATCAGGTCATAACTGCACCTGCCGAATTTGATGCTGTACGCTCCTACCTTGAAGAAAAAGAGGTTGTAATGCTGAGTGCGGAATTAATCTGGAATCCGCAAAATCGTATTGAAATTGATGATTCTAAAAAAGCGGAACAAGTAATAAAACTGATTGATTTCTTGGAAGATGATGATGATGTAAAGAGCGTTCATTCCAATTTTGATATCAGTGAAAACGTTATGGCGGAACTTGGTTGAATCTCTGCGAATTTTAGGTATAGATCCCGGAAGTAGAAAAACTGGTTATGGATTGATCGAACATTCTGGTAACCGCACGCGTCATTTAGCAAGTGGATGTATTAAACTTAATGTAAAGGAACCTCTTGCTGGTCGTTTACATCAACTTTCCACTGAACTGGAGAAACTGATTGAGGAGTTCCAACCTGATTGTGGTGCAGTAGAAGAAATATTTTTTGCCAAAAATGCTCAGTCTGCCCTCACTTTAGGACATGCCCGAGGTGTTATTCTACTTAAATTTTCTGAACGTCAGTTAGTTGTTCATGAATATCAATCTCTTAAAGTCAAGCAAACGGTGGTTGGTGTAGGAAGAGCTGAAAAAAAACAAGTTCAGCACATGGTCAAGATTCTGTTAAATTTGCAGAACACACTTCAGGAAGATGAGGCCGACGCACTTGCCGTTGCAATCACTCATGCCCACTTAGGGCTTTCCCAGAGTCAGTTGCTTTAAACAGAAAGTAGCCTGAACGAAACCCGTATTATGCAGCTTTAATTATGATTGACTATCTAGAGGGACATGTATTGCGATCTGAAGACAATTTGATTGTTCTCAAAACCTCCGGCGGTGTAGGTTATGCGGTTTATGTTTCAAAACATCTTTCTGTAAAGGTTTCTCTGGAAGAATTCCTGACTTTGCATATTTATACAAATGTTAGGGAGGATGATTTGTCCTTATATGGTTTTCTGAATTTAGAGGAAAAAGAAATATTTAAAATGCTGATCAAAACGTCTGGTGTTGGTCCTAAGTTGGGATTGGCAGTGCTTTCAGTACTATCTCCAAGTCAACTCATGGAAGCTGTCTATCAGGGGAATGCCGAGAGTTTCAGTCAGGTTTCTGGTATAGGTAAAAAAACTGCGGCAAAGTTGTGTCTTGATTTAAAAGATCAATTGAAACGTCATCCAATTTCAGGCTTTGACAACGGACTTGAAACAGTTGCTGACAAAGGAGGTAGTTTAAAATCTTTGGAAGTTGATACGGTTTTTTCTGCCTTGAAAAATCTTGGATATTCGGAAAAAGAAATTATCGCTGTTCTTCGAGAATCAGGCAGTTCAGATGACCCTTTTGAGCTTAGACTCAAAAAAGCACTTTCATTATTGACCACTTTGAGTTAGAACAGAAGAAAAGATCTATAACTAAAAAAGGAGAAAAAATGGCAAACCTTAATAAAGTTATGTTAATAGGGAGATTGGGGCAGGATCCCGAAATCCGTTATACTCAGTCCGGCAGCTCAGTAGCGAACGTTACCATTGCTACAAATGATTACTGGACTGACAAACAAGGTGGGAAACAGGAACGTACTGAATGGCACAGTCTCGTATTATGGGGAAAACTTGCTGATCTTGCACAGTCTTATTTAAAGAAAGGTTCGCAGGTTTATGTTGAAGGGCGGTTACAGACTAGAGACTGGGAAGATCAACAGGGTCAGAAACATTACAAAACAGAAGTTGTAGTCACAACTATGCAGTTTCTTGATTCAAAAATGTCGGACAGCAGCAACACAGAGTATTCAGCAACACCCTCTGCTCAACAATCGGACTCTATGCCAGTAGCACCTGCTGAAGCAAGCGAAGCTCCGCAGGGAGATGATTATATCAAAGATGACATCCCATTTTAAATTATAAAAAGGGTGCATTATTTAGGACCAAATTTATTCTAACCCTTAAAAATAAGGCAGAGTAAGGCTCGCATATTATTAATAATTATGCCCTATAAACTCCCCTAAAAAATTTGTGGTTGGTAAAAATAATACTAATCTAGCAAAGTCCCTGCAAGTAAAGGATACATAATTAAAAAGATCCGCAACTATGCTATTCAATAACAATTCGGCTAAAACATTAGACCTCGCAACTATGTTAGAATTCTTAAAACGGGGTTCATTCAAAACTGAAAAAAGTACTATCGTAAAAAATACTCAGAAAAGCGTGAGATTTACGCTGAAACTGGAGGAAATTAGTGCAGAAGTTGTAAAGAAAAAAATCAAGAATCTAAATATGCGTGTTTGTCCTCCTGACGGGAAAGTTCGGATTTCTGCACCTTTAAATATGAGCCAGGAAAAGATCAGCAGATTCGCATTTTCGAAACTTGGATGGATCCGGAAGCAACGCTCAAGGATGCACAATCAGAAATTTCCAATCCCAGATCGCTTTCTTGAAAATGAAACTCATTACTTTAGAGGTAAGTCTTATCCTTTAAAAATAATAACTAACAATAATGCTACATTTGCTGAGTTGAACGATCAACATATTATACTTAACCTGCCACCTGATGCCGAAATTGACAAAAGGCGTTCCGCTTTAAATGAGTTTTACCGCGCAGAATTAATGCAGATAATTCCTCCGCTGATTAACAAATGGGAAAAAATTTTGAACGTTAATGTAGCAAGTTTTCATATTCGTAGCATGAAAACCCGCTGGGGCAGTTGTACACCTAAAACACGTAAAGTTCGTTTAAACCTTGAGTTGGCAAAAAGGTCTCCGGAGTGCCTGGAATATATTATTGTCCATGAGTTGGTTCATCTGATTGAAGCCAGCCACAATAGTAGATTTAAAGCCTTGATGGATCAGTTTTATCCCGACTGGAGACTTTGTCGTAAAGAGTTGCATAGTTTGGTAATTTCGTCATAATTGCAAGGTAATTAGAATCAATATCCTTTGGTTTATACTTTTCAAAACTTCCACTATTTCTTCTTAAAACACACATCAAGTTAATTTTTGTAAAAAACTTGTGCGAATAAAAAACATAAAAGTTTCAGGATTTAAATCATTTTGTAATCCAGTCAATCTTCAATTCAAGCAACACGGGATTACGATAGTTGTGGGGCCAAACGGCTGTGGAAAAAGCAATGTTGTTGATGCTATTCGCTGGGTACTTGGTGAACAGCGTGTAAAAAATCTGCGTGGCGGCAGCATGGAGGATGTAATTTTTGCCGGCAGCTCCTTTCATAAACCTTCCGGAATGGCAGAAGTTTCCCTGACATTTTCCAATCCTAAAGGAGATACTCTTAGCAAATATGCTGATTACACTGAGATTGCTGTTACTCGTAGACTTTATCGTTCTGGAGAAAGTGTTTATATGATCAACAAAACTCCGGTACGTTTAAAAGATGTACGGGAACTTTTTATGGATACAGGAGTTGGAGGGACGGGTTACTCCATTATAGAACAGGGTCGTGTCGGTGAAATTGTTAGTTCAAAACCGAGTGAACGACGGACTTTAATTGATGATGCGGCGGGTATTGTTAAATTTCGTTTTAAACGAGAGACCGCAGAAAAGCGTCTAGAGGAAACAACACAAAATCTGCTCCGAGTGACAGACGTGCTAGGGGCACTCTCTGAGCAGGAAGATGGCTTGAAGGAACATGTCGAAAAGGCTGAAAAATATTTAGATCTTCAAGAACAGTGTGCTCAGCTTGAACGACAGCATTTAGCTTTAAGTTTGCATCATGTTTCAATTAATGAAGATAAAGCACAAGAACTAGTGCAGGGACACCAGCAGCAGCAGGAAGATCTCCAAAACGAAAAGTCCGTAGTTGAAACAGAAATGGAACGGCTCAAGTTGGAGCAAACTCAACGTGTGACAAAGGTTGACGAACGTCGTGAACGCCTCTTTCAAAAAGAACAAAAAATTCAAGAAGCAGAAAATCAACGTGAACTGGAAAAACAGAATCTGAAAAATGTAAGCGAACAACAGCATGGGCAGGAAACCGAGCTTGCAGAATTACGGCAAAACTTGACTGATCGTGAAAAAGAAAAAGTAGAAATAGAATTGCGTCTCAAAGAACTGGCCGAGCGTTTGGGAGAATTGCAGGCAAAACTTGTTAATATTGAAGAACTTCGAAATAAAGAAAATACTGCTCTTCAGCAGGCATCAGAAGATGCTTCAGTTTTGCAGAAAAGACTTCTGACGGTGCACACCGAATTAACAAATCAAACTAATCAAAAGAATTTCCTTGATGAACGTCTTGAAAATCTGACGGAACGGCAACAGCGTCTTCAGGATCAGGAGCAGTCACACAGAAACTTGCTGCAGGAAGTAACGATCCAGGTTACCGAGAACGAAGAAAAGATGCAAAGGATACGATCCCAGAAAGAAGAGTTGTCATCAAAGATGGCAGAATATGAAAGTACGCTTTCAGGTCAGCAGGCTCAGTTGACAGAAACAGAGACACAGCTCGAAGATCTGCGCTATCAGCACAGTACAGCGCAATCACGTATTGAATCACTGCACCAAATCCAGACTCAGTATGAAGGATTTAGTGATAGTGTAAAAATATTTATGCAACTTATGCAGGAGGAACCGGGGAAGAAGAAAAAACTGGGAGTGTCGGGACTGCTTGCAGACTATATTAGTGTCTCTGAAGAAAATTTAAAGGCAGTTTCCCCAGTCATGGCTGAAGTATTAGATTGGGTGGTGATAGAGCGTTACTCTAATTTGACTGAGCTCGAATTATTTTGCAAGGAGCACGAACTGGGGCAACTGAATTTTATAACCCTGGATCGTCTCCCATCTGTAACTAAGGAACTCACAACAAAGGGGACACCTCTTTCAGAGATTCTTGATTTCAAAGCTCCTTTGAAAGAATGGGGCAAAAGTTTTTTTTCACGTATTACTTTACTCAAAGACGAAAAAAATTTTTGGAAAGAATCCGTGGAAAACGCTCCCGAAGCACCTTTTGAGTGGCTTTCATCGTCGGGTATACGTCTAACAAATTACAATACTAGCATCGGTAAAGTACAATCGGGTTCTTTGGGTTTTTTGCAGCGGCAGCAACAAATAGTTGATGTTGAAAAATATGCTGATGATTTGAAGAACAAGCTGGCAAAATTGGAAATTGAGCAGGAAACTTTGAGGAAAAAATATGAAATCTTGAAGCAGGAACAGGAAAGCAGCGAAGAAGAAACACGAAAACTAGAATTTGAGCTTTTGAGTTGCAATAAGGAACTGGAACATCATCAGTTGGAAGAGAGGCGAACCCAGCAAACTGTTTCGCAAATTTCTCAAGATTCAGCCTCAATAGAAAGCGAAATGGAAACATCACGTCAAAAAGAAAATACTGCAACTTCATCAATTAAAACTCTGGAAGTAGAACGTACTGAATTGGAAGAAAAGACTAAAGAAGCGCAGGAGCTTATTCTCGAGCAGCAAAGTCGTGCTGATGTATGTTCAGAGGATTTATTAACCCATCGAGTTTCTTTGACAGAGATTACAGAGCAACAAAAAAATACTGAGGAAACAGTGGATCGTTTGCGGCGTGAAAGTTCTGAAATCGAATTGCGTTTGGAACAGCTTGAAAAATCACGCAATGATGCTGGAATTAGACTTGATAAAAGTAGGAAACGTATTACTGAAATTGACGGATCTTTTGCAGGTATGCTTGAGTCACGTACTATTATGAAACTTGAATTGGATGAAGAAATTCTTCTGCACGAACAAAAAAGTGAAGAGCAGACTTTGCTCACGCAAAAACTTCAAGAAAGACAGGGATTAATCGAAAATGCTGTAAGTGTCTCCCATCAGGAGTCACTTAAGCTGACAGAATTCCGTATTCAAAGAGAACAGTTGGAAAATCAAATTACAGAAATAACCGATAAAACTTCGGAAGATATTCTGGCAGAAATGGATGTTGAGACTGCAGATCTTAAAAAAATGGGACAGGAGTTAAGGGGACTAAAAGTCCGTTTGAATACAATGGGGGCGGTAAATCTTTCTGCTCCTGAAGAATATGCAGCCCTCACAGAAAGGATTGATTTTTTAAAATCACAGTCAGACGATTTGCAGAAAGCAATGGATGATATGAAAGAAACAATCAAGGATATCAATATCGAGTCCCGCCGACGTTTCAGTGAAATGTACGAGCTCATCAATGAAAATTTTAAAAATGTTTTTAGCACGTTGTTTGAGGGAGGAGAAGCTAAATTGGTACTGACTGAATCAGAAGACCTCTTGAGCGCGGGTGTGGATATAGTAGCACAGCCTCCTGGCAAAAAATTACAAAACATTAATCTGCTTTCGGGCGGTGAAAAGGCATTGACTGCGATTTCTTTAATCTTTGCGATTTTTTTGGTTAAACCTAGCCCTTTCTGTTTTCTTGACGAAGTTGACGCGCCTCTTGATGATGTGAATGTCGTGCGTTTCACAGGACTAATCACAAGTCTGTCTTATGATTCTCAATTTATTATTATTACCCACAACAAAAAAACAATGGAAATTGGTGATCTTTTGTATGGTGTTACAATGGAAGAGCCCGGCATATCCAAAACTGTTTCTGTGGAGTTCAATGAAGCATCTCGCTTAATAGCATGATTTATCTCCCTCAAAGAGATTCAAATCTTATCCATAATTTCTGAACATAAAATACAATTAAAGCAACTGCTTTAAATTAAAAATATTTACTAAAACCAAAAAGTTTAAATTCAAAAAAATGCAAGTAAAAATTTTTGAAGGTTTTGAAGATTATTCTAAAGCCTTTGAAGAAAAAATAACCAAAGACGTCTCAGGTACGGTTCAGGAAATCCTTTCAAATGTCCGCAATAATGGGGATGTTGCCCTACGTGAATATACAGAACGTTTTGACAAAGTAGTTCCAGAATCCTGGCTGGTACCAAAGTCTGCACTGGATGAAGCGTTTGAAGGTTTGGATCATGATCTTTTTCACATATTGGAAGAAGCTGCAGACAACATCATGTCTTTTCATGAACGTCAGAAAGTCGACAGCCAACTGGATTTCAATCCGGATGGGACTGTATTAGGATGGAAAGTTTCACCAGTCGATAGTGTAGGAATATATATCCCCGGAGGGAGAGCGGTTTATCCTTCAACATTGTTAATGAACGTTATTCCCGCTCAGGTTGCAGGAGTTCCCAGAATAGTGATGGTATCACCTCCCGGACCTTCCGGTTTGCCAGACCGATTAGTGATGGCAACCGCAGCCATGATGGGACTTGAAGAAATTTATGCGGTAGGCGGTGCGCAGTCAATAGGAGCATTGGCCTATGGCACAGAATCGATTCACCAAGTTGTCAAAATTACAGGCCCAGGAAATACTTTTGTTGCTGAAGCAAAGCGCCAGGTATACGGAACTGTAGGTATAGATTCATTTGCAGGGCCAAGTGAAATTATGGTAGTTTGTGACCGTGAAGAAATCCCTGTGGAATACATTGTACGTGACATGTTGTCACAGGCAGAGCATGATCCTGACGCTGGTGCTATACTGGTTACAACTTCCCCAAAACAGGCTGAAGTAGTTGCAAAACGTCTCAAAAAACTTACCCCAACTTTACCACGACGTGAAATAATTGAAGCTTCTTTCTCAAATCGTTCAGCTATTATTGTTGTACATGATTTGGAAGAAATATTTGAAGCAGTTAATGAAATTGCACCTGAACATCTAGAGGTTCTTACTGAACAACCTTTTGAAGACCTTCACCGGATTCGCAACGCAGGTGCTATATTTCTTGGACCGAACACTCCAGAACCAGTTGGGGATTATTTTGCAGGCCCCAATCATACTTTGCCTACTTCGGGTTGGGCCAAGTTTTCATCTCCGCTTGGAGTACAGGATTTTATTAAAACAAGTTCTGTAATCAGTTATTCAGAGGATCGATTGCGGCGTCAAGGTGAACAAATAATCCGCTTTGCTGAGGAAGAAAAGTTATTTTCTCATGCCGAGGCTATTCGAATACGTTTGGAAAAAAAATAAAATTCTGAAAAAGTTTGCAAATCTTAATTGGATTATACTTCAGGTGTAACTTTCTTTCGATCTATAATCTCCTGTTCTCTTCTGGCAATGCGCATGCCGTTTTTTTCCCCCATAGAAAATGCTAAATGGGCCGTGATACCGATTATGGCCCCAATTGCGACTACATGTAATGTGAAGAGTATCATTTTAATAAATGCAGATAGACACCGGGGAAGACATTGTTCCACCAAAAAATGCAATTGGATCAATTATAGCTGAACTGATTAAATAGAATAAGATAACTCCTACCAAAGGAGACCAGTCTGTACGTGTTCTGGGAAGATAACGCTGAAGTGGGGTAATTAGAGGGTCGGCAAGGACATGTATGATCCTCACCAGCGGATTATTTAAAGACGGGTTAACCAATCCCAGGATAAACCATGCAATCAGTACAAACATGCAGAAAAACAACAAACTTTGTACTACAATACTTATACCTTGAAGCAAGTGCCCCCCACTTTGGAGTAGAAAACCTGCAAAATCTGCCTGTCCTTGATAAAACAAGCTAAGTGAACGTATCTCAGCCGGGATGACTATCTGAGCAAAGATTACAACCAGAATTGCAGCATAAGCGCTGAAATGAGACATCATCACAGGCATTTGGTGTTCGCACCATACCCATAAAGGACGTGTTACCCTACCAATCCACTGGACAATCTGATTATGTGGGTCGGCACTGACCCATGTTATAACAACTGCTGCGATTATGATCCACTTGTAAATAAACAACCCGAAGCATGTTGCTCCGGCGATCCATTCAAGAAAGTGGACCATTATTTTTGTTCCCTTTTAAATCTTTTACGGGTGTGAAAGATTCACCACATCCGCACTGATGACCGGTTTTTAACTGCTCAAATACAAATCCTTGCTCAACCAGATTTTTATCTGAAAAATCAATTTTTAACGGTCCTAAAATATCTGTGAGTGCCTCACGGTCTACTACAACAGAAACCTTTTTCGAAAGAATTTGAACGTCATTTGGACCAACATCCTGTGGTTTGCTCGACTCGAGTTCGTACTTCCACCCGGAACATCCCCCAGGACGTGCACCTATCCGCATGAAAGTATCTTCCAAACTTGTACCTTCTGCTTCACATGCTTCTTTAAAAACCTGTGCCGCTCTTTCTGTTAGAATGATTTCAGGAAGCGGCTTGTCTGTTTCTGCAATCATATTGTACTCCCAGATTAATTATTAATTAGCTAATAAGTAGGGATAGAAGAATCAACACTGCTCGACCAACCATGTATCCCGTCAGAAATATTATACACTTTTTGGAAACCTTGAGCAGCAAAATACTGAGCGGCCTGCCTACTACGTTGACCTGTATGGCAAATAAACATCATCGCTGTGTCTTTATCCCACTTGTCCAGCATTTCTTCCACCAGTTCCTGATCAAGCAGCACAGAATTTTCAAGGCACGCAGTTTCCCGTTCCTGGGGTGAACGGACATCCAAAAGGCTAATATTAGGGTTTTCTTTCATAATAACTGAAGCTTCGAGAGCATTCACTTCCTGTGCTTCAGCAGGGGGTGGAGGTGGTGTGATTTTCATCTCAGGAAATGCTTCATTCAGCAATTCACCAAGTTCACCGTTATTCGATATTTCTTCAACTACATCTGAACCACCCACAAACTCTTTGTTGATATAAAGTTGAGGAATAGTCTGCCAGTTTGCGTAATCCTTAATTCCCTGACGAATACTTTCATCTGCAAGCACGTTGAATGATTTAAAAGGGACATTCCATGCGTTTAAAATATTTGTGACTTTTCCGGAAAAACCGCACTGAGGTGATTCTGGGGTTCCCTTCATAAATAAAAATACAGGGTTGTCGTTGAGCATTTGCTCAATCTGAGATTGTGGACTTGATCCGGTGCTTCCGGTGCTTTCCACATCAGGAGAAATTACTTTGAATTGCATATTTTAAGTCCGATTAATCGTTTAAAAATTCAAGATTGTCTTAAAAGTGTGTGAAAACTCAACGATTCCATCTAAGTTTGGTACTAGAACATTTTCATAAAGAAACCGTACCAAATTAGTGCTGATTAAAATTATA
>SHAT01000064.1 GCA_004213175.1 Pseudomonadota bacterium
TTGAAGCATGGCCCTATTTTATACAAACAAAGAAAGGAAGGCGGTTCTCCCGAAGGAGAACCGCCTTGAGGATTAGTGTAAACTACTTAACGTAGAAGTATTGCTCAAGACGAGTATCGCCAGGTGTTCGAAGCGGCCAGTCGTTACCAGCAACTTCCGGAATATTCCGGAGTTTTTTGTTGGCAACCAGAACACCCTGGATCATCGGAGTCAGACCAACTGTGCCGATTTCGTAGACGTTATCCGCCCAAATGCTGAACAATTCCTTAGCCAATGCTACCTGTCGGTTACGCGAGGAAGTTTTGGCTTCGTCGATGATTTCGACAATACGCTTGATTGCCGGCTGTGGAGCCACACCCTGTTTTCCGTTAGTAGCATACCATTTGGCCACCAGAGGTGCAAAAGTAAGGGCCGGATCACTTCGTGGATCAAACTTGGGCTGACCACTGAAGGGGAAACCCGTGGTGTCTTCATTCCAGACTTCTGACATCAGTTCGTTTGCTGGACGCATCGCAAAATGCACAGTGCGTTCACGAACTTCAACATGCGCCTTTACTCCAATTGCGGCCCAATTTTCAACTATCAACTGAGCGATATCCGTCCATGCTCCAAACGCAGGAACCACACCAATTTCAATGTCTAAAGTTTTGCCATTAGACATCACACGAAAACCATCAGAACCTTTTTTCGGCATGATACCATCGAGGATCTTGTTTGCTTTGCTGGAATCGTATTGGGTGTACTTAAACGCATATTCATCTCCTGGGTAATAGGGATGGAACGGAGCAGGAACACCTTGACGGGATTCACCAAGCCCAAAGAATGCTAGTTCTTTGATTCCGTCACGATCGATTGCATGTGAAAGGGCAATCCGAAACTGTTTATTTCGGAAATACTCTCCTTCTGGACCCTGCCAGGTTTGATTGAACATGACCACAGCATCAGAACCACCAAAGGTTGGCCAAGTCACAACACGGTAATTGCTCTGACCTTCATTCTCCTTAAGTACAGGATAAGTACTCATGTTGATGTGACGTCCCTGGAAGTCGATCTTTCCTGAAACCGCAGCAAGGTTCAAAGTTTCCTTGTCAGCAAAAAACGTGAAGTGGATTTCATCGATGTATGGCAACTGGTTACCTGCGGGATCAACTCCCACAAAATAAGGATTTCGTTTTATCTTGAAGACACGGTCCGAAACGGTGGAACCGTTTGGTACCCAGCCTGCCATTCCGGGTCTATTTCCGCTCAAATGAGGCAGAGCTTCAACTGCAAACAGTTGTGTCCATGTATCGAACCCGGCAGCTTTGACTTTTTTATCCAAATTGGACTTGGAGGCATGATTTGGATGGAACTGTTTTAGATAATGTGCTGGTACGAAGACCAGGTTACTTATTGATTTATCGGCACCATCCATGTTCGCAAGGTTCAGCAGGAACGCAGTGTTAGGCTGCTTGTAGGACCATTTGACCATGTAGTTGCTGAGTTTTTTGACTTTGGCCATTGAGCCATCATCATTCTTCATCCAGTTGGCACCACCCGGCATCAAATCTTTGTTAAGCAGAATATCGTTGTACCAGAACATGATATCGTCTGCGGTGAAAGGTTGACCATCAGACCATTTAGCTCCTGGACGCAGACGAACAATCCACTCCGTAAAATTCTCATTCGATTCCCAGCCGGAAGCGATATGCGGAACTACTTGACTACCGTCTGGTGCAAAACGTACGAGTGCATCGTAAACAGCACGGGTGTAGTTATTGTGATCACCAGGCCCCAAGAATGCACGACGCAGAATTCCACCGTATTGACCGATTTCATCCACTACCGGCAACATCAAAGGAATCTCAGGAAGACGTTCGTTGACTGGAGGCAGTTTTCCTGCTTTCACTAAAGCGGAAAATTGCGGAGCTTCTTTTGCGGATATACCTGCGGCACCAAAGATGGTGACTAGGGCAAATATTCCCATCCATCGGATGGTATTTAGTATAGTTTTCAAATTATCTCCATTTATATGAAGGTTTATAAAATTGCCGTTTAAGAATTAAACAACAGTTAATGGTTAATTTATGTCATGTCATAGGCTACTCCATTTCAGGTTTCTAAACTAGCAGAAGATTCTGAATCCAAGTATAAGCTAGCATGTTTCAGGGTTCTTAAAATTGATCCAGGAGTTTTTTCAGAAACTGGCTCATTAAGACAGGAGCGTACAGCCTCAGCCTTTCGTTTTTCGGGAACAATACAAAGGATCGTTTTCGGTGCTAGCAAAGCGGGAATCGTTAGAGTTATCGCATGTGTGGGGACTTCTGAAAGCGATTGAAAATGTCCCTCACCTACTTGCTGCTTACGGCTGACTTCCGCAAGTTTAATAACTTTTACCCAGTGCGGATCGTCAAAGAACGCTTCAGGAGGATCGTTGAAAGCAATATGTCCGTTCTCGCCCCAACCCATGGCAACAAGATCAGCTGGATGATCCCTGAGAAGTTGTTCATAGTCCCTACATGCCTGTTCGATATCATCTGGACTATTTGGTACCGGATGAAATGCTCTGGGATTCACATGCTGAATGAAGTGTTCCTTCAAAAAAAGCGGAAAACTTGCTGGGTGAGTTGGAGCCAGCCCAAGGTATTCATCCATATGGAAGATCCTCACTTTATTCCAGTCGATTCCGTCCAATTCCTTCAATGCGTGAAGAAATGTTAACTGTGAGTTGCCAGTAGCGAGTATAATACTGGCTTCACCACGCTCTGAAATCGCTTTTAAGATATTTTCCCGGGCATCAAAAGCCGCGGCTTGCCCCATTGCTAAATTATCTGCATATATGGAAACAGGCAGATAATCTACCTGCATTTTTTTTATTGGTAGTGGATTCATCATGTTTTTATGGTTTCATCATATAATATATGTTTTTTGAAAATAATTTCAATTTTTATGATAATGAGTTTTTCAAATAAACTAAAAGAAAGATCTGAGAAATAGTTCATGCAGATTCAGACAATTTTATTTCTGTTTAGTTTCTATCCATAGGATGCCGAAAGTGTCCAGGAGAGAATTCTTCGATTCCGGAGATATTGGCATAACTAGAATCAACCCACTCCATGGGATAGCCTTGGCTAAAATTGCTGGCGTTAGCCAGTCTTTCGTGTTGCTCAGGTGATAAGTTCCATTCAGAAACATGGAGTGAATCATTCAATTGTTCCACTGTGCGAGGTCCGATGATTACCGAGGTAACACGCTGGTCATACAGTAACCAAGCGAGAGAGAGTTGAGTGAGGTTTTTGTTAGTTTCATTCGAAATTATCTTAAGTTCGTCAACTACGTCAAATGCAGCATCACTAAAGTAACGTGGAATATCGATGTTTTTACGGTAGGAAATTCGCGAACCCTCAGGAGGTGCTTGATTCCTTTCATAACGTCCACTCAGAAATCCGCTAGCCAACGGACTCCAGCAAAGCAACCCTAGTCCTTGATCCGCACAAGCAGGAAGAATTTCACGTTCTATATCGCGTCGCACTATGTTATATAGATGCTGACCACTGATGAAACGCTCTAGTCCGTAGTGTTCAGCAATTGCATTAGCCTTGACGATCTGCCATCCGTAATAATTGCTGCAGCCAATGTAACGCACTTTACCTTGTCGAACGAGATCGTCAAGTGCTCTCATCGTTTCCTCCATCGGTGTAAACCAATCAGGACCGTGAACTTGGTAAAGGTCGATGTAATCCGTTTTCAATCGTCTCATGCTGTTTTCAACGGCCTCAAGAATATATTTTCGTGAGAGTCCTTTGGAGTTGGGACTATCACCCATACGGAACCAGGACTTAGTAGCGATGACCAAGTCATCACGCTGGTGATCTCGCAAAGCTATTCCAAGCATCTCTTCTGAAATTCCATCACTGTAGACATCTGCCGTGTCGATAAAATTCCCCCCTGATTCAATAAATTCTCCAATAATTTTGCTGGAAACCTGCTTGTCGCATCCCCAATCCTTCATCCCAAAGTTCATCGTGCCAAGGCATATCCGAGAGACTAGCAACCCTGATCTTCCCAAATAACGGTAATTCATACGATGTCTTTACCTTTCAATGTTTTGATCGTGAAATATCATGTCCTAATCCTGAACTTTATTTGACTCACCAGCAAGTCTTTTAAGAATGAGCATGGAGTAAATCAACGCTCTGGGTAAGTGAAAGGGATCCTTTACTGGAAGATTCTTCAAATACGGTATCATTGGTATCCCATCACGCTTCAAATTGTGAAACCATTCTCCATGCTGTTGGTTTGGGAAGTGGGAAAAAGTGTATTCGTGTACTTTCCAGTACCATTCTATTGCCCATTCAGCATGATTGATTTCATAAGCTTGCAGCAACGCAAGAAGGCTTTCTGTGTGCGGCCACCAGATTTTAGCATCAGGCATGTGCCAGGCTGCTTTTCCATTGTCAGCGTGGCACGCCAGACTAATTCCACCAAAGTCCGAATCCCAACCAAATTCCAGATGCCAACGTATTGTTTCCAACACAATCTTGAGCCGATCAGAATGACCATGATGGCTGTAGATGCGTGCCATGAACCACATGCTTTCAATGACATGACCGGGAACAATCGTTTTGCCTATATCACTGTCTACGAGTTCCCCTCCTGGACGCACGAATTCGTAGAGTAGTTTTTTCCCTGGTTTGAGATGTTGCGTCATTATTCGTTCTGCTAATACTAAAGCACGGTCTTTAATATCCTTATTTCCTGACAAACAGCCAAGATCATGGAAAACAAGTGCAAAAATCATCAGAGGACCATGCGCTTGGAACCCAGTTGGGATTGGATGCGGTTGAGTTTGGAAACTTGAATGATCGTCGAGTTGAGGACTAACATACTTGAATGAGTCCAAGGAAACATCCAAAGACTCTGAATCACCAGTTGCCCTTGCAAATTCAGTTAAACCATAAGTACAGAAAGCATTGACATAAATGCTCTGTGACGCTTTTTTTGGAGAGCCATCCGCATTCAAACTGAAGAACCAGTCTCCGTCAGGAGTGCGCCCTTTATCAATAAGTAATCTGGCGATCGGCGTAGCTATTTCTAGCCACTTCGGATCGCCGTCGAAATCGTTGTATAGCGAACTGAACATCCACAGCGCCCTGCCTTGCGACCATAAGAATTTTTCCGTGGAAACCAGGTTTCCATCATCATTCACACAGTTGTTGAAACCCCCTCCCTCATGATCTACGCAATGTTCCAACCAGAAAGGCAGAATTTGCTGCTTCAGGTGGGTTTCAAAAAACTGCAAGAGTTCATGAAATTCCAGCCGTTCAGTGGTCTTGGAACTCATGCGGATGAATGGGAGTTTGAATTTTTCATACTCGATTTACTTTGCCCATCCTGTGTCTCCATAGATTCCAAATCGGAATGCTCTTTAAAACGTTTGATGCCCACTGTTCTGATCGCCGTATCCGGAACCTTCTTAATCGGGGTATAGCGTGGGTGATGAGATTCCTTGTACGGATTGTTACGTGCAGCGTTATAGCAGCAAATCATTGACCAACGCGGATTTGGAGAACGGTTTTGATCGGAGCGATGGAGCAGATTGCAATGAAAGAATAAAGCATCACCGGGTTCCATTTCCACATAGACAAGATCAAAGATCTTCAGGGCTTCCTTGACACGCTCCATTTCGGCGCCGGCCTGGTCTCCTGTTTGTTTGTGATCAATACGCCCCAAATGATGTGATTGCCGCAAAACCTGTAAGCATCCGTTTCCACGTTTTGCCGGATCCACAGCGATCATTACGCTGGATAGAAGTGGCTGCAGGCACCCGTTTTGATACCAGTAGCCATAGTCCTGATGCCACTCCCATGCCCCACCGATTTTTGGGTCCTTCATAATCATTTTGGAGTGGTAGTGATAAACCTCACCGTCCAGCAACACTTCCATGCTGTTCACAATGCGATGGCATCTGGCAAACATGCCATAGATTGTATCTCCCGGGTGATTCCAAAGTGAAAGACGGACTTCACTACCTTGCGTGTCAATTCTTCCTTTGCTCATTCTTTCGATTTCACGATCCTGCTTGGCAGAACAACTGAGTAGGCCAATCTCCTCCTGATCAAAAAGGTTATTGATCAAAAGGAATCCATCTCTCTTGTACGCTTTGATTTGTTTCTGATTTAATATCATGAAAAATGATGGAAATATTTTGAAAGATTTTTAATACCGATAGATTCAGATAGATGTCTCTAGAGTTCGGAATATATTTTCTGAGACAAAAATTAGTCTGTTGGAGGTGTGTGGAATCGCACAAAGTACACTAAAATATCTAATATGATATGATAATATTATTTTTGATTAGTTAACCAAAAAACTAATGTAACAGTTGTAATTGACCAGGTTTTCTTTATTGTAACAAGTTTTTTTATCCATTAATATTTTAATTAAGTGCTTTTGGGGCAAGATCTCCTAATGATTCTTCAATGTCAATATTTTTTTGTTTTGAATTACTTAAATTAGCGGGAGAAGGAACGCGTGTGTCAAATTCATATTTTGAATCTTTTTGTTGTTCGTTATATATCTCTCGCATTTCCTTCCAAGCTCCAAATATGTTTTTTGGTTTTGGACATTCATTGGATATCAATCGATGTATTTTTTTTAAATTGTAACATGGTATTGATGCATACATGTGGTGTTCGAGATGCCAGTTCATATTCCAGTAAAGAAATTCACTAATTGGTTCTAATGTTATACTTCTTACACATTTTCTGAAGTCAGGTACATTAGTTCGAAGACCACAGTGCATTGGTGTACCCACAAAATAATATAGCCCATTTCCTATAAAACGGTGTCCAGAAATTATTAGTGCTAAAATAGGTTGATTTATTGAAAAAGAAACGATTAGTACAAATATATGAAAAATTAGTACAGTCCTGGCCCAAATTACAGCCTTTTCCCCTTCATTTTTCAATTCGGCATACAACCTAAAATCCCAATCATTAAATGGGTTGTTCAAGTTATTGAATGCAATCTTTACAAAATTGCTAACTGTTGGTACAAATCCATAAGATTTTTCACCACCAGTAATATTTATTGAGAACAATTGGATTAAGTAAAAAATGTTCAAAGATGGTATTTTGGGGTGAACTTCTTCATAATCTCCTTCATTATGGAGAGTGTATCGATGATGATATGTATGACTCAAAGCATATGTTTTGCAATCAAGCCAGCCTAGTAAAGAATAAATAAACAAAAAAAAGTCATTAAGTTTTTTAGTTCTGAAAACAGTTCCATGATTAAGTTCGTGCTGAGGTGCACTAAAAAAAGAGCCTACTGTTCCATGAAGGAAAATAGCGATAGTAAAACCTAACCAATTACTTTCAATAAAAAATACATAAGTTAAAGTCCCTGTTCCAAACCATAATCCTAAGTGTCCCAATGCGTAAATAAAACCCTTGAAATCACTTGGAGAGCTTAATTCCTTAAGTATTCTTTTGTCAATTGGACACCTATACCATTTTACTTTAAGGTTTTTTCGGATCACTGAAAGAGGAATTGAATTATTTTTATTATCCATAATATGTACACTTGTATGATTTGCTCAGAAATTTTTCACACGTATATCTGGGAAAAGGATAGCTCCGCCATTTGCGTTACATGATGTTTCGCATGGGATGTGCTTTATGTGGGTGTTAAACATACTTAAAATGATTTAATTTTTTACGTATTTAAGTTTTAAAATACATAACTGCCGAACTATAAAATCACCAAGACGTCTATCATACATTTTTGACTACGACATAAGTCGATAGGCTTTTTTTACGAGTCGATATGCAAGGTCAACAGCAACTTCTCTAGCCTCATTTTCATTGATTCGGTGTTCACACACCAATTCTGCAAGATAGCGACAATCCACTCGCCTAGCCATATCATGGCGTGCAGGAATAGAAAGAAAAGCACGTGTATCGTCATTAAACCCAACTGTATTGTAAAATCCAGCTGTTTCTGTCGTCATTCGACGATAGCGTAGCATTCCATCTGGACTGTCATAAAACCACCAGGCAGGCCCAAGTTTGAGGCATGGGTAGTGACCCGCCAAAGGAGCCAATTCTCTGCTGTATGTTGATTCATCCAAGGTAAATAAAATCAATGTTAATTTTTCTTCATTGCCAAAACGGTTCAGTAATGGGCGCAATCCGTGAACATAATTAGTTGGCTGAGGAATATCGGCACCTTTATCGCTGTTAAATTTCAGAAACAGTTCACTATTATGGTTCCGAAATGAACCAGGATGTAACTGCATGACCAAACCGTCATCTAAACTCATTTTTGCCATTTCGGTTAGCATTTGTCCTCGAAACAATTCTGCTTCAGAATCATCCAAATTTCCTTTGAGTGCTTTTGAAAACAATTTCTCACATTCATTTTTTTCAATATCTGCAGTAAACGCACTTGGATGTCCATGATCTGTTGAAGTAGCTCCCAAAGATTTGAAGAACTCTCTGCGTGAAGATAAAGCGTTCAAGTACCCATACCAAGTTTTACAGTTTTCATGCGTCAACTGCCCTAGTTCTTCTACATTTTCTGTAAAATTTTGAGCACTAGGATCGACAACCTCGTCTGGACGGAATGCGGTAATGATATTACCTTTCCAACCCGATTTTAGAATATTTTTATGATGACGCAAGTCGTCTAAAGGAGACTCAGTAGTAGTGAGAGTTTCAATTTGAAAGCTATCATACAATGCTCTAGGTAGAAATTCAGGCCGTTTTAGTTTGTCCTGAATTTGATTGTAGATAGTTTCAGAAGTTTCAGGCGAAAGCGACTCCCTTACACCAAAAACGAAGTACATAGCATGATCTAACCATATACGAGAAGGTGTACCTCGAAATAAATATTGATATTCAGAAAATTTATTCCATATTTTTAGTGGATCGTTTTCTATGTACGTACCTTCTGACGAATTAATCCCAAGTTCTTCTAATGGAATACCTTGGCTGTAAAGCATCCTGAAAAGGTAATGATCAGGGATTATAAAAAGTTCTGTCGGATTTCCAAACGGTTTGTTATTGGCGAACCAGGCTGGGTTTGTATGTCCATGAGGGCTGACAATGGGGAGTTCTTCTACTTCTTGAAAGAGTCGCCGAGCTACAGAACGAACAGCAGTGTCAGACGAGAACAGTCGATCAGGATGAAGAATTAATTGATTAAATTTTGTTTCCATCATTACCCAAAAAATGAAATTTTATACCCTGAAGGTTTGACAAAACGTAATTGATATATCAGAATGATATATCAATTACTGATAATTTCAAGGATTTTATTTTTTTATCTTTTTTATTGATTGTAATCAAGAATATCTATTTTCAATTGTAATTCATAGGAGAGCTTACCCTTTATCAGATACTTTCTCTTGATACAAATCAAAGATCGCTTTCATCTTTTTCTTCATAAAAGTATAAACTTGAGGCTGGAGCATTGGGAAATACAGTAAGAGAGGGTTATGTTTTACAGTTTTTTAGAAAGTCCCTAAAATGGTATAATTTTCACTAATGTAAATTATACATGACTACAAGAGTCCCTTAAAATAAAGTTTCGCAGACTTCAGAAAATTCATTTAATTTGTAATAAAAATTATTTAAAAAATTCCAATGGAACTTCATGTATTATATTTCTAATAGACCTCTTCTTCCGGAATCTTCTGTAATTGACAGGAAACAAAATCTTGTTCGACAAGTATATCAAATTTTATATGAGTCAATAATTTCACTCTGGTTGAAACCTGGACAACCATTGAGAGAAAAAGAAATTTGTGAGCAATTACAAATTTCCCGTACTCCGGTTCGAGAAGCGTTCTTAAAATTGGCTGATGAAAAACTGATCGTAATTCTTGATCGATCAGGCACTTATGTATCTAGAATTAAGATTGAAGATGTTCTGGAAAGCCAATTTATTCGAGAGTCTATGGAAACCGCTACGGTTCGTTACGCTGTAAGGAATTGGGATACGGATCTATCTGAAAAATTGTCATTGTTGCTTGAACAACAAAAACAGTGTGTCAAAGATGATAACCGATTGAGACTGCATGAGTTAGATGAAATGTTCCATAAAACAATTGTGGAATTTCGTTTTTCAAGTCGAATTTGGAAAATCATAAATAATGCTAAAGCTCAAATGGATCGAGTGCGAATTTTGGCTATACCTTTGCCAAGAACGGCTGCTGAAATTGTAGAAGAGCATTCAAGAATTTATGAAGCACTATGTTCAGGAAATGAGACACAAGCTGTAGATGCTATGTCTTTACACTTAAACACCGTCTTCACCTCTTTGGAGCAATTACTGGAAAAACACCACGAATATTTTGAAGAATAAACTGTTTAAAAATTTAAAATTGATATTAATAGAATGAACCAGGCCAAAACTGTGAGAGTTCCCCGTTTGACATCTGTCCAACTTTTGTCTGAAGAAATTCCTAAGCCGAGTTATGATCGCAATACACTGAAAGTAGGTATTGTCCATTTCGGAATAGGAGCCTTTCATCGTGCGCATCAAGCAGTATATATGGAAGAAATATTAGCGCATGATCCGGGCGATTGGATGATTTGCGGAGTGAGCCTTCGCCACTCCACCACACGAGACCAAATGTTGCCTCAAAATTCCCTTTACACAGTTGCGGAACGCTCTGAAAAAGGTGACAGTCTAAAAGTAATTGGTTCTGTGAAAGAAGTATTGTTTGCACAGAAAGAGCAACTAGAAGTCTTAAAACGACTTGCTGATTTTCAGACAAAACTGGTAACTATGACCATTTCAGAGAAAGGATATTGCCATGATCCGTCTTCCGGAAAGTTACTGAAAAAACATCCTGATATCTTACATGACCTTGCCAACTACCAGTTTCCGATGAGCGCCATTGGATATTTAGTTGCCGGATTGGATTTAAGGTACAAGGCCGGACTTCCTCCTTATACAGTTTTGAGCTGTGATAACCTCCCAGAAAACGGGGAAATGCTAAAAAATTTGGTGCTTGAGTTTTCCAAAATAGTCAATCCTGAATTAAATCAATGGATAGCAGATAAAGGATGTTTCCCTTCTAGTATGGTAGATCGTATTGTGCCTGCAGTAACAGAAAATGACAAATTGTCCATTACAGAACAATTAAAGTGTAGAGATGAAGCTGCTGTGATTTGTGAACCTTTTCGACAATGGGTAATTGAAAATAATTTTTCATGCGGACTCCCAGATTTTCAAAGCGTAGGGGTTCAACTTACTGATGACATTAGGCCGTTTGAAGAGATGAAACTCCGTCTTCTTAATGGTACACACTCGACGATCGCATATCTTGGTTATCTCGCTAGTTATGAGTATGTTTCCGATGCAATGCTTGATTCTAATTTTTTGAAATTTATTCGTGAAATGATGGACGAAGAAATAACACCTACTTTGAAAACACACCCTTCCATAGATTTAGCTGAGTATAAAATCGCACTTTTAGACCGTTTTAAAAATCCAGGTTTGCGCCATCGAACTTGGCAGATTGCTATGGATGGTTCACAAAAAATACCTCAACGTCTATTGAATACCGTCCGTGAACAAGTTCTCCACAAACGTCCTTTCTCAAAAATATCCTTAGCTTTAGCCGCATGGATGCGGTATATTTTGGGAGTTGACGAATTTGGTAAAGCAATTGAAATCCGTGATCCAATGAGTGAACGGTTTAACAAAATAGCTTTTGAAACAGGTTTGTTGGTATCAAATAAAATTGTATCTGAAAATTCCGAATCATATACACGAGCAATTTTGGATCTAACAGAAATATTTGGTGAAGATCTATCTCAGAATTCATTATTTTGCACACAAATACAAAAAACATTTACAAGACTATTGAAAAACAGATCAGCTCAATCTATTGAGGAGTTAGTTAAAAAATAGATTTGATTGTCGGTATATCTCGGATTTTGCAAAGGACTATGACAAGAATAATAGGGTGTAATTGTGGGAATTAAAATAGGAGAGTCTAAATAGTTTTAGTGCATTTTTTAAAATCAATTGGCACAAAAGTGGCAATTGTGGAATTTGACCAAAGGTAAAACTACTGTAACCAGTTGGTAATACTGGCGCACCAGATAGGACTTGAACCTATAACCTACTGATTAGAAGTCTGATGTAGTGGGTAAACAGGGATAGACTGCAACAAACAATGATAATTATATCAGTTATTTGATTGATCTTAACTGTTGCCAAATATCCTCATATATGGACTGTTTTTGTAAGCTAATGGCACAAAATAGGCACAAAATTTTGTCCTCGTGCGTGCCACAAAAATGGTGTTATCGAATTGCACTGAATATCATTGCTGATAGACACCTACATGGACAGCTTTTCAGTAATAAAACTGTTTAGAACCGTCATTTTTTATAAATCGGGCTGCGGAGTGTATCTGAGGTAGGGCGTGATTTCTCTATATCCTTTAGGGAACTTTTCGGGAATGTCCTCTGTTGGAATAGATTGAACAACGATACAGTCCTCTCCGTGCTTCCAGTTTACTGGTGTTGCTACTTGGTAATCTGAGGTGAGCTGTAGCGAGTCGACAACTCGCAGTACTTCATCGAAATTGCGTCCAGTGGATGCTGGATAAGTAATAGTTAGCTTGATCTTCTTATCTGCTCCAATAACAAACACCGATCGTACTGTCAGAGTGTCATCTGCGTTAGGATGAATCATATCGTAAAGATCAGAAACCTTTCGGTCTGGGTCAGCAATAATTGGGAAGTTGACTATAGTGTTTTGTGTCTCATTAATATCTCCAACCCATCCTTTATGAGAATCAACGGGATCAACGCTTATAGCAAGTATCTTCACATTACGTTTATCAAATTCTGGCTTTATGTTTGACATGTAGCCTAGTTCAGTTGTACACACTGGAGTGTAATCCTTCGGATGTGAAAAGAGGATCCCCCAAGAATCACTAAGCCAGTCATGAAAATTGATGTTTCCGTGAGTTGTTACTGCAGAGAAGTCAGGT
>SHAT01000065.1 GCA_004213175.1 Pseudomonadota bacterium
ACGGTGCATTTCTGGAAATTATATTTGCTGCGGTTTTCATGCTTTCACCCTCTAAATATAATGTGTAGCGTCATTTCAAAAAATCAAAAATACGGCCAAACTGATAACCACTGACTAAACTTTGTCTTGGATCATGCGACCAATATATAATCTGTCCTTTCCCGAAAATAGTTCCCATTTCCACAAAACCCCAATAACGACTGTCAGCACTGTTATAACGATTGTCACCCATCGCGAAAATTTTTCCATCTGGAATTGCTACTGGACCAAAATTGCTGACCGGAGATGATGACAATAACCCCTGAGACTGACGTGACTTCTTTTCATTTGGTTCAAAATAAGCGTAAGGCTCATCCAACAGTTCTCCGTTGATAAATACTTTGTCATTAAGAATTTCCAATGTTTCTCCAGGAAGTCCCACCGCACGTTTTATGTAATCAATTGAGGGATCGCGCGGATATGGGAAAATTATGATGTCACCCCTGCGAACAGGTTTCTCAAATAGTTTAATGTCTGTAAATGGAACTGGCGAACCATAAGTATACATGCTAGCAAAAATGTGGTCCCCAATCTGAATTGTAGGCAACATAGAGCCTGACGGGATTTGAAAAGGCGCGAACAAATAGGTCCGTACAACAGTTGCAACAACAACTGCAAAAATCAAAGCCTCGACCCATTCCCTGATAGTACGGTTCGGAATCACATAATCAAGACGCAAAAATCCCTTGGTGATTTTCAAAAGATCATCCTCTTTTTTCAGAATTTCTTCTGCTTGAGGGAGTTTGCTCACTCTGTTCAAAAAGGTTTCAGGATTTTTAAAAACCTTGTTCTTCAATTCAGCAAGATCATTCAATGCCGCCTCACTGAGACCTTTTTTCTGAAGTTTGAAGAACGATTTGTCTGAAAGTTTGTACGTTACAAACATATTAAATTACAATTATTAATCGGTTGCCAACTTTTGCGTTATATTTGAGCAGATAATTTTCTGGAACTCCTTGTTAAATAATTCGTTTGGTGATAATTCCCCATACTATTATAGTTATCAGAATATCTTGACTTGATAAGTTAAAATAGTCAAATTTTCGTACTATAAACAATTAGGTCATCTCTAAAACAAGTCCCCCTGAACCCATACCCAGAGTGGTGTAAAGTTAATCATTTCCATTCGTCTAAATTATTAGTCTCTTTACGATTTACACTTTTTTTAATGAATAAACTCTTTGGTAGTAAAACCAATGCATCTACTGTATCGGGACACCTCAAACCTACCTTAATATTTGTTTTACAAATAATTTGTGATAACCGTTAATAATCCAATTCAAAGGCTTAAATTTTATAAAAACATATTAGAGTCTGACACAGACTATAAAACCAATAATGATTGTGAGCAAACAGATATTCACATGACTAAATTCAGCTTTGTAAAATCCATCACTAATTATCATAAGAGGAAGAACATTTAGTAAGTATATTAGATAGGATAGTTCAACAAAATATTTAAGGATTGCACTACCTTTTTGGATAAATTTTGTTGGTAATCCAATGAAAAACAAACACCACGAATTAAGAAATAACATAACAGGATCTAATTGCGCTGTTGCAAGATGTTTTATCTTCACCTCTCCTAAAGTCAGTTTACCTGCATATAGATGCAAGAAAATGCCAGCACAGATAAAATACCCAACACAAGAATGGTTTCTTTGCCAATTCACTGAAGATGTTATGGTTCTAGTAAAGGAACACACCTGCTAGAAAATATAAATAATTATACAACAAGTGATTCAATGCTATTAATCAAAGAGTTGTGAAACTCAGTATTTTCAAAGAGTCTTCTGATGAACAAAAGAAATGTCCTCATAATTTGCGGGATCTAGTGAGGATTCCCAGCGTCTAAGCAAAATCTAATCAAAGAAATGGTCAAGAATCCGATTCAAAGTAGATTCAAACTTTTGAAATCATAAATTATTCAAAATCTTTACAGTTCCGAAAATATTGGGGAGTGGGGGGATTCTATAAGTTTTTGTCAATGTTGATATAGATAGAAATTCCATTCAAGTTTCATAATACAAAACTGCTAGTTATTTTATGATTTGAAAAACTTATTTTTAGAGTTTATCCCAGAATTATCAGGCAGTAAATTCGGGTTCTCCACGGAAATCAAACCATCCACGCAATAGTGAATATCCCATTACCCATGGCAAAATGTGCAGTTGTATAAAGAACACCAGCCAATCCTTTAGTGAAAGATCAATTAAATTCGCGTAACGCAAACCTGCTACCACAGTCAAGCATAAACCCGTGAGATAAGCGCTAAGTGGCAAAAACATTTCTTTTACAGAAAAACCAAAAAATAGTGCTGCAAGAAATACAATTTGAGAGAGAGCAAAGATAGAGTATATTTTTCTCTTCAAATGTGGAATTTTTCGTCCAAATATTTGATGCGCATCCAATTCGTATTTATAACGTGATGGGAATCTTCGAGCAAGTAATCCATCATAGTAATAACGGCGGGCCAAAACCATAGGTCGCGAATAGCTAGAAGAAAGGGGTGGATGCTCTACAATCATTTGCGGAGCAAAAATTATCGAATAGCCTGAAGCTAAAATGCTGAAAGCTAAATCTGTGTCTTCACGGAAAGGAATCAAATAAGCTGGATAAAAGTTTGCCAAATTCCGACGAACAAGAAAATTACAGGTTGGGTATCGTCCGCCGTCAGTATTTTCGGTTTGATGAGTGAAGGGCGTGGCGAGGTTGCGCTGAGTGACTTCGGTTCGTCCCTCAAAAGCCCCAGCATCCGGTTTTTGCTGAATCAAACGAATAGCGTTTTTAACCCAATCAAGATCTGGAATTACGTCTGCGTCTATAAAACCGATCCAAGAACCGGAAGACTTTGCAACTCCAGCATTGCGGGCATATCCGGGGCCAGAATTGGTAATTGATATCCATTGCAAATTTAACTCAGTCCTTGCTTTAAACTGAGCCAGCATTTCCAGAGTTTCGTCTGTGGAACCGTCATCAGCAACCGTTACTTCGAATTCAGTTTTTGACGCTGATTGTTTTTCCAATGCTTCAAGGCATCTAAAAAGCAATTTAACACTATTGAATGCCGGAATTACGATTGATAAAATATCGGCATTATTATAACTTTCGGGAATTGACTCCTGTAAAATCTTTTTTTCTTTGTTACTCATTCCTCAAAATTATATCGAAAAAGAATTATCAGGTTTTTTTCAAAAATTTAAAGCTCGCGCAACCTTATCTAAAAAAGTTTCATCAGCAAATTTTCGTAATTCAACTCAGTGGAGATTAAATAGAAATTCAAAATTCCAGAGTCATTGAAGATCTGGAACTCATGCAACATGTCTAGGTTAGAGTCGTAAAACTAAATCGAGATAACATCATTATTAAGGCAAAACTACAACTTCCACCCTGTTATTTAAAATTCTTTGAGTAGGGGATGATTCACGGAAACGTGGCCGTGTTGATCCAAAACTCTTTACTGTAAGCTTTGTGGGATCAAGACCGTTTTCAATAAAAAAACGAGCTACTTTTGAGGCTCGTGCTCCAGCAAGTTCCCATGTTGAGTCCCAATTTTCAGGTTGTGTTTTCTCAGTATGCCCTTCTATTTGGATTTTGTTGGGCAGTAGGAAAATAAGTTTGGAAAATCTGGTCATCTCCTTGATCGCCTTTGGGTTCATCTTGGCTGAATCTGATTTAAAATAAGCACTAGCCTTAAAAGAAACAACAACACCTTTTTCTTCAACATTGATATTCGCATCATCACCCAATTCGCTCTCTTCCAACTGTTGCGCAATTTGCTCGACAATAGAATCTTTCCCTTCATTCATGAAGGGTGTCCCTGCAGGTAGAGGTTTAAAACTTGCTGCCAAACTTTTGAACTTCATCGTTTCATATTTGCATTGCGAAAAAAGCAAAATAAAAAAACAAAGAAGCAGTGTTACCAAGTCTCCATAAGTAAAAATCCATTCCTGGTCGAAAACTGTACAAACTTCACAATCTTCCTCGTCTATGAGTTCGCCCATATTCTGCTTATTTTTTAACTTTTTATTTCTAGGTTTTTTAATTGCAAGAATAGCCGATAAATAGCTGTTATTTTTTATCTTTCAGATTATAATTTGTTTTAATCTGTCGCAATTTATCGGGTTTGGTCTTCAGGCAAGAGCAAAATTTGTACACGTCGATTCAAGTTACGTTTGTAGGCAGTATCAGGATTAAATCTAGGACGTGAATCTCCATAACCTGCAACCTGTATACGATCCATAGGAATCAATTTTGATTCCAAAAATGCTGCAATCACGCTTGCGCGTGCAACTGAAAGCTCCCAATTTGACGGATATTTCTGATTTGAATCTGACTCATCAGTGTGCCCTGATATTTCAATGTTGTTCTGCAGTTGTCCGATGATGGGTAGCATTTTGATCAACGTCGCTTTTGCTTTATCTGACAAAGTAACTGATCCTTGCTCAAAAGCTACCGTTTTGCTAAAACTTACCTCAACACCGGTTTTTGAAGCATTAATTGATACATCATCTGGAACCTCCAGTTGCTCCAGTTCTCTGGAAGCTTTTTCCAAGTTTGAACTCTGCCCGCTGAAAATAAAAGGGCTGCCAGGGGGCATGCTTTTAAAACTTTGTGCAATTTGCTTGCTTTTTTCTACATCAGTCCTACACATAGAAAAGAGTAAAATAAAAAAGCAAAGCAGAAGAGTGACCAAGTCTCCATAAGTGAAGATCCATTCCTGATCAAAGGGAATACAAACTTCACATTCTTCTTCATCGATCATCTGTCCCATGATTTACTCCTTATATCCGGTTCAGATTATTCTCCACCTTCTGCAGCCTCACCTCCTCCTTCAAATTTCAGGGCTTCATACATACTTTTTTGAACGGGAGGAAGATAATTCATCAAGTCGTTTTCGATAAAATCAGGACGTTGCCCTCCCTCAATATAAAGTACCCCATCTCGTATCATCTCCATCAAAACTTTTTCATCACCCGCGAAAAGTTCAAGCTTCTTTTTAGCAGGAGAAAAAATGACATTCGCAAATAAGGAACCATAGAAAGTCGTGATCAAAGCAACTGCCATAGCAGGACCAATCATTGATGGATCATCGAGGTTCTGGAGTAACAGTACAAGACCAACAAGCGTTCCAAGCATCCCCCAGGCAGGGCATAGTGAGGCCATTGTACCTACAACTGCAATCTCATTGTCTTTACCTGCCATAGTATATTTTACTTCATGAGCCATCATTTCAACAATCGCTTCACGATCAGCCCGGTCAACAACTAATCTTAATCCTCCTCGAAGAAAAAGATTTTCTATGCTGGGCAGTGCGTCTTCAATAGCAAGAATATTTTTCCTTGCAATTTTGGAAACATCTACAATAAGAGTTAGGGTTTCAACTAGCTGAACTGGGTTCGCCTTCCAACTTTTACCTATAATTCCCAAAAAGTTTTTCGCGTCGTTCAGGGGATGAGAAATAAATGTGGAAGCTATTGTTCCCCCAAAAACAATCAATATTGAGGCCGTATCCCAAAAGTACATTGCATTTCCTACGTTTACTTGAAAAGTAGTCATGTCGAACATCATAGCAAACATTAAGAAAAAAACTGCCATAGCAGTCCCAATCAGCGTTCCCTGTTCCATAAATCTTTCTCTCTTGATGTAATTGTTCTAAGACTCTTTAAGCCTCAAATTCACTTTAATAACATTTCAATTTTTTTTAACACAGTTTAGATTAGCAATAACTGTGAAAATACAGGATATTTTCTAGAATTAATTCTTGAAGTTCTCGAAAAATGTTTTATACCGTGATATTTCGAGGGAATTGAGGAATCTTGTTTAAACTGCAAAAAATAAAGAAGATAAATTATTCCGCTTCTTTAAAAAACAAATTAGGATGTGCACAAAACATATGATTTAAGGAAGCATCTATAGTCTCCCTCTTTTTAATGTAATTATAATATGAATAAAACATTCACACTCCCTTGATTGAGCTCAGTTGAGCCCTGAATCAAGTTCAAAATCGAAAACGACCCTTCTAAGGTCACCATATCAGTGGGGGAGCTTTTATAAATACCATTAGTAAAGTGTTTCATTAGGAATACTGATCAAATTCTTCAGAACTATTCTTATGTCGACCATGTTCTAGAGGCAGAATTTTATTTCATATTGTTAAGTACCGAATTTTGAATTGAGTTTATGTACTGTTAATTTAAACCTTCTCAAATTTAATTAGGCAAATTAAACAAGCGTTGAGCATTTTCATTAGTTTGTTTAGCTAAATCATGTATAGAAACATTTTTCAACTCTGCAATAAACATCGCAATTGTGGGAATATGTATAGGACTGTTAGGTTTCCCTCGGAAAGGAACAGGTGCCAGAAAAGGTGAGTCCGTTTCCAATAGTATCTTATCAATAGGCAACCATTTTACTACTGCTCGCAAATCTTCCGCGTTCTTAAAAGTTACAATTCCATTTATACCGATATACCAACCCATTTCCACCAGCTTACGTGCCATCTTAAATGAACTGGTAAAACTATGCGCAACACCAAGTGACTTAACAGGGATTTCCTTGAGGATATTCATAGTATCAACTTCTGCTTCCCGACTGTGCATTACAACTGGGAGTTTAAGCTCTTCTGCAAGTATTAGTTGTTTGCGGAATACTTGTTGCTGTATTTCAACAGGACTGTACAAATAATGGTAATCTAGTCCGGTTTCTCCAATTGCGATAATCTTGTCTTCTTCCTGTGCCAGCTGACGAATTTTTTCCTCCAAAGACTCGTTCATAACTGTCGCATCATGTGGATGAAAACCGACACTGCCATAAACTTCAGGGAATTGTCGTACTGCGTTAGAGACGAAATCAAGAGATAACTCATCAACAGAAATAGTGAGCATCTTCTTCACTCCAGCATCTTTTGCTTCTTTAACTGCTCGTTCTGGGGTCGAATCCAGTTTGTCCAAGTGACAGTGAGTATCGATAAAACTTGTCATAGAGGATAAAAGTGGGATAAATTTGTATTCCTAATTGTAGATATTTTTTTTCTGGACTATCTTATAAAACCTTAACAATATCCCGTAATCAGTGCAATGGCTTGCACTTCACCAGATTTTTGGCAAATGAGCAACTATAAATTAAATTTTCTACGTTCTGTAGGATTAACTCTGCTCCTTACTTTCATACTGCTGCTTTTACTATCAGGATGTTATAAAGTACGATTTTACCATGATACAGATATGTTACGTAAAAAGCACGATGGAGAAATTACCAGCACTAGCATGATTTTTACCAACAATCAAACTGAAGGCCCTGCAAATATTCATTCTGTTTGCCCAAGCGGTGCTTCAATGGTTGAATTAGAACAATCGATACTGGACGGTTTGACACATTATTTGACTCTTGGTCTTTACAGTCCGCAAACTATTCGTGTATGGTGCAAAAGAAGAAATAGGTAAAATGATTGAAAAAGAATGGTCCCAACTTTGTAAGCATTTAGATTATCAATTTAAGTTCCCAGAATTCCTGCGACAGGCACTTACGCATAAATCTTTCATACCATCTGAAACAGAAAAATATTATGGAAATAACGAAAGGATAGAATTCCTCGGTGATGCAGTTCTGGATCTCGTGATCAGTGAAATGTTGATGGAAAAATTTCCAGAACTGGACGAAGGCAAACTCTCAAAATTTCGAGCAAGTCTAGTCAGTGAAACCGGACTCAGTCAACAGGCCAGAAAACTGGGGTTAGGTAAGTGCCTATTAATAGGTAGGGGTGAAGAAGTTACAGGAGGACGTCAAAAAACTTCTTTACTAGCAGACACATTCGAAGCCCTCATGGCGGCGATCTACCTAGATAGTCGTGAAGAACATGGAATTTCAACAATTACAAGAGTCATTCATGCCCTTTTCGAGTCTCATTTACCTGATGACGCAGAGGGCTACATTACGCGGGACTATAAATCTGAACTACAGGAACACGTACAAAAAATTTTCGGGATGCCTTCAACTTATGAATTGATGGAAGAATCCGGCCCTGATCATGACAAAGAATTTACCATGGCAGTTTTTGTCAAAGAAAAAGAATGCGGAAGAGGAGTAGGCGCAAGCAAAAAGATGGCTAGCCAATTAGCTGCAGAAAATGCGCTGTTACGTATAAAGAATGAACCATCTTTACTTCAAATTGAAAAATAATCTAATGCAGAATTCAACTTTTCAAGAGCCAATCCGTATTCAAAAAGTAATAGCGCAGGCAGGAATTGCGTCCAGACGTGCCGCTGAAAAATTAATTTTGTCCGGTGTAGTTATGCTGAATGGTAAGATTGTTAAAGAGATGGGGCAAAGAATGATCATAGGTAAGGATCATTTGAGTGTGGAAGGCCATAGAGTAAAACTTTCTCAGCAGAAAAAAACGCAGGTATATGCTCTTTACAAGCCTAAAAATTGCATCACTACACTCAATGATCCTGAGGGACGTGCAACTATTAGTGACTTTTTTCCAAGAACTTCAACAAGGCTTTTTCCTGTAGGGCGGCTCGACTATGATGCTGAAGGATTAATATTGTTGACCAACGATGGTGATTTATCTCAGCGTTTAATACATCCAAGTCACAAGGTCAGGAAAGGTTATTTCGTAAAGGTACGTGGAATTGTAAATAATGAAACTTTGTCATCACTTAGGCAAGGGCCGATTATTGAAAAAAAGAAACACCTGCCTGTAAAAGTAAAAATATTGCACACTATCAATGATAAAACCTGGCTGGAGATCTTTCTAAAGGAAGGTACAAACCGCCAGATTAAGAAAATGCTGTTGCACCTCGGTTTTCCTGTACAAAAAATTAAGCGCTTCCAGGTTGGACCAATTAATTTAGGAGATTTACAAGCCGGAGAAAGCCGAGCCTTGAAATCGGAAGAAATAAAACAAATTATGACAAATTAATGATTTCCGCCAGCCTTCACTCAAGATCCAAGTTGACACGAATATACCATGCCCAAGGCAGACTTATACAAAATATCCATTACTGACGGGAAAGTCCTTTTGCGGATTCCACAACAGTTAATAGGTGCTGAAACAGCAAATATTGACGACATTCAGGCGGAACTGCATTTGATGGGTGTTGATTACATCCCAGAAAAGCTGCAAGAAATTTATGAGAGAACTAGTGGTGAGTTTGATTTTCTGACAGATTTTAAAACCACCAGTTTCACCTTACAGATTCAATTGAGTAAAGGTGAAGAGAAGGCTTACCTAAATATTATTCCCCCCATGGAAGAGGATGATCCTTTAACACTTGAAATGATTATTAGAGAGCTAAAAGAAAAAAACATCCTGCAAGGCATCAAAAACAAAACTATTGAAAAAATGATTGCGGAAAAAATTTATTATGAACCCTTAATCGTCGCCAGTGGGAAAGAAACTGTACAAGGTAGAGATGGTTTCCCAGAACTACTATTTCTCCCGGAAAAGTTACGTCCTGCTCCGGGTACTAAAGTAAATCTCCGAGAGGTGCCCGTTTTGCAGAAGGTACAGGAAGGTCAAGAACTTATTCGCATAGAAACAGCTACTATGGGAGAAGATGGTTATACCATTACCGGAAAACTTATCAGTTCTACTCCAGGGAAACAGTACCGCATTCGGCCGGGTAGAAACACTAGGTATAATCCTGAAGGCACTCATATTATAGCTACAAAATCTGGCGTAGTTTGTATAAACAATGACAACATTTCAGTAGAAAAATTAAAAGTCATAGAAAAAGTAGACGCCTCTACTGGACATGTGCGTTTTGACGGTATTGTCAGTATCCGTGGGAATGTCTCTGACCGCTGTAGTGTTGAAGCAGTAAGAATTGACATTGGAGGATCAGTTGGGAAAGCACGCTTACGATCCATCGGCGAAATAAGGGTGTCGCAGGGACTCAAAGGTACAGTAGTTCAATGCGGAAGTACACTTCTCGCAAACAACATGACTGATACTCAAGCCAGTGTAGGTGATCACGCAATGATCGATGAATTCGTCGTCAATTCTAAAATATACTGTGGTTCAACCTTAGAAATACTTTCAGCAAATGGCTATGTTTCTGGAGGGGTTCTGCAGGCAGGAAATCTAATCCGCCTACCAAATGTCGGTTTACCTGGTACAGATGAGCCAAATGAAGACGGTGAATTTCCTGAAAAAGAACTACCGCAAACTATTTTAGATGTTGGAATTTCACTTAAAAACCGAAAGCAGTTTAATGAACTTGAAAAGCTTGCTCAGGAATCCCTGCATTTTCTGCAGGACGATCTCGAACAAATCAGCACTATTCTCGAAGAATTACAGAAGATTGGCTGGGACGAAACGAAAATCAACACTTTAACTGAACTTGAATCAAAAGCCAATAAAAATGTAAGCAATGCCTTCTCCAATCTCCGAAAACGAGAGGTACAGGATGAAATTAACGTACTGAACAAGAACACTAATGGTGGCGTAGTTTTTATAACCGGGAAAATCCCGGCAGGGACCGCAATCAACGTACGTCGATCACGTTATAACGTACTCTCAAGGACGACGGACAAAGCTTATTCTTTTGGAGATAACGGAATCCAAGCTGCACCTACTAAAGAACTTTTGAAACTTTACCAAGGACATTTCCTCAAGCTACCAGTCTAATATTTTGAGTTAATGTTTACATAGGAATTGGGAAATAAATTAGAGAAGCAAAGTATTATCTTTTTGGATGGACAGCATGTAATCAGAAATTGACGTAGTTTTTTTTGGTTCTGTTATTTATTTCATAATTCACAAGTTTTCCAAACAAATCATCATAGCACCAAAACAAGCATAATAATGGCAGATATAACCAGAAAAGATGTTGAACGACGTATAAAGCGTGGTGAGTCGCTAAAGGAAATTGATATGACCGGGCTAAATCTGGATGACCTCAATTTTGAAGGAGCGATTTTTTACAAGTGCAAACTTACAGGCAGCAGAATCAATAGTTCAAATTTTGCATTTTCACGTTTTGAAGCATGCCTTTTCAATGAATGTGAAATGCAGGAGTGCAACTTGCAGGAATCATCTTTTGTAGAATGCGATTTCAGCAAAACCGATTTACGAGACAGCATATTGATTGAAGCCAACTTCCGGCAGACGGTTCTACATAGTACTGATTTCAGTGGTTCTTTTCTTCAAGATGTGGTTTTGATAGAAGCTCGCGGTGATCTTTGCAATTTTTCTTTTTCAACTTTAAACGAATCTAATTTAAACAGTGCGATATTTCATGTCTGTGATTTTAGCGCCTGCCACGGTTTTGGAATCAGTGCAGCTGCTTCTGACTTTACGGGCTCTGAATTTAGGGGAGCACGGCTTGACTCGTCTCAAATTCAAGGTGCTATTTTAAATTTTTGCAATTTGGCAGATGCTTCTCTGCAGGAATGTAATTTGAGTAAAGCCCAGCTTTTCTCATCTAATCTGGAAAATGTGCGTTTAAATTCTGCAGTTTTGCAAGAGGCATTTTTAATGGGGGCAAAAGCAGAGAGAGCAGACCTTACAGATACAGTTCTCAATAATGCAAATTTGACAAGAGCTGATTTCTCCAACAGCATTTTTGATGGTGCCGACATGAACGGAGTAATGGATCAGGACACAGTTCTTGAGGGAGCAAGCCTCAATGGAGTGACCAGATGAATTGTAAATTATTCACAAATTTCACCTTAACGCTTTTCCTGCTGGGTACAACTACAGTTTTTGCAGAATATCGAGCCTATGAGCTAGAGGTATTTGACAGAATAGCAAACACTTCTCGCAAGGTTATCACCTCTTTCTCTCCATCAGACTTTATACAAGTTAACGGAGGTCCTCAACGTACCGGCATCATTATCAGGGCTTCATGGATCTGCTATGGCGACACATCCCTTTATAAAAAAGTATGTCCAACTCCTAAAGCAATAAATCCCCGTTTTCAACAGGGCGATCGTGTGCAGATTGTCTTGAAAAAACATCTGACAGATCAGTGGCTCGGTGTGATAGAGAACAGTTTTTTTCGTCCAGGTTTACGGAGCAATGTTTATGGGGTACGCTTTGCAGAACGCGGAAATCTCTACACACGTTATTACGAATCAAATCTAAAAAAAGCTCCTTAAGCAAAAATTCTGAACCAGTCTTGATCGTTTGTCCCTTTTAAGCTAAAGTGTTCGAAAATCTTTAACTCTAATCTCGAAGAGTCCTTAACACGCATAGAAATTATTATGACTTCGAACAAAACTTAAGCTAATCAATCATTTCATAGTCAAGTTTTGTATTACAAACCCAGAGAGTTTTCTAAATTAAAATATGTGTATCAATTTTTAAGATTTTTATCATAGTAAGTGATGATAAGCTTTTAGCATATGTAACAGATTAAGAAAATGGCTATTAAAATAAAACCATCTGCCTTTTTGGCAGGAAAGCAAACTACTCAATAAAATGGAAAATATTAAATCTGCGAGTCTGATGACCGCAATAAAAACACCT
>SHAT01000066.1 GCA_004213175.1 Pseudomonadota bacterium
TAAAAAAGATTTTCTAGCCATTTTTATTAGTGTTAATTTTTTTAATTTTTGTGGATAATGTCCCGGGCACTTGAGTTATTCCTTCTCTCATTAACTCCCATATTGCTACGATGAAAATAGTTGTAACTAGTACTCCAACCACAAATATTACTATTGAATTTGAATCTATAAAATAATTACTCATGTTGATTCTCCTTTTGAATAGATGTTTTTAAAACCGTAAAAGCACTCAATATGGACGGTACCCAAATACCGACAAATATTCCATAGAGCTTGTTGTCTGGACTGTCCATAAAGAAGAAAAGATATATTGAAAACATAAAAGAAAGAAATGTTGCTATCAATACATATACTGTTGCTTTATCCATATCACCTCAAAATAAATTATTGTTTAAAATTCGAATTAAAACTATTATTCCCAAGTTAAAAAACTTATGTTTATTTTTTTTCAAATCAATTTCATTTTATAGTCTTGACCTCCTTTCACATTTTTGCATCGTGTAACCCTTACATCATTTTTCTTAGATCCTGTTTGTATATTTCTAGATGCTAATCTAATTCTATTATTAATTATGCAAATATAATGGACAAAGGTTAGTTTTTTTATTGCTTTACTTGTTTAAAGTTTGTTAGTATAATACTTAAACAATACTTAGTCAAGCATATAAGCGCATTTTTTATAAATAATTAATATAAAGTGTTTAGCTAATGTATAAATTATTAATATAATGATCTTTTTTTACAATGAATTAAAATTATAATTCCTATATGATGATAAAATTAGTAATTATTACTTAGATTATAAGACTGCGTTGAATTCTTTTAATAGGCTGATAGGATTTTATTAGATAGTTTTTGAATTAATTATTAGAGCAACAAGACGAGTATATATGGATGTGCGAATATTCTAAATTACTTATATTATATATCAATAGGTAAAAATTAACCATTAACATTGCTAATTAAGACCTCTAAACACTCACTTAAAACATTATTTCATTTTACGCTCTATGCCTGCGGTCAATATGTTTTCAATTATTATATTGCCGAATCCGTTATCAGTGATGATGCATATTAATGGGTATTGCTATATTTAAATTTACAACAAAAATATTTTTCTTAACTAAGATATATGAAAAGACAAATTGTAGTGGACAGAGATCTAATGCAAAAAAGCTATGTATACTATCTTACAGAACAGATGGGTAAAAATTTTCATACTAATTTTCATCCGGAGCTCTCACCAAAGGAGATGTTGGAACTTGGTGTGTTTGGGGGAAAATATATGACTGATTGTACTTCAGAATTTCCAGCTGATTGGTTCAAAAACGCTCGCCTGTGCTCCAAAATTCATGACCCGGGTCTTAACTATTTTGGTGTTAATGCTTCGCAGACTTTGGGAGAGTGGCAAAGAAAAGGCTGGATATTTGAAGAAGACCCTCGTGGTTGGTTCCAATGGTACTGCAGATACTATATGGGCCGCCGATGTATAGATGATGAGCGCCAGATAAAACGCTGGAAATGTATGCGTCGACACATAGGGCAGATAACCAAGAACTGTAGCCCTCTTGATTTAGACTGTAGACCCCGACAACGACAAGCATTGTTGCACTGGGCATATGACACACGAAACATTTAGGTATATGTTATAGGAAACTTTATGGACATGAACAAATCTATGGGAGAAAGGAAAATTGATAACCGACTTATTTTACTGACCGGAGCTACTGGATATGTTGGAGGGCGTTTACTCAAAATATTAGAGCAACGTAATTATAACGTTCGCTGTATGGCCAGAAAACCTGAAATTCTCAGTCCTAAGATAAGCTCTTCTACGCAGGTTGTACAAGGAGACGTACTAAACATTAACAGCCTTCAAAGTGCTCTAAAAGGAGTTCGTGTAGCTTACTACCTGGTTCACTCAATGGGTTCGGAAGAGTCTTTTGAAAAAAATGACAGAAAGGCAGCTCTCAACTTTGGAAAAATTGCAAAAGAAGCAGGTGTAGAGCGAATTATCTACCTTGGAGGATTAGGAAATGAAGATGAAGAGCTTTCTCCTCATCTGCGTAGTCGGCAAGAGGTAGGAAATATCTTACTGCAATCCGGAGTACCTTTGATAGAGTTTCGCGCCTCGATCGTGATAGGTTCAGGTAGTTTGTCATTTCAGTTAATCCGTTCTCTCGTGGAAAAGTTGCCGATAATGATTACACCCAAGTGGGTTCAAGTATCTGCACAGCCAATTGCGATAGAGGATTTGGTAGAGTATCTTGAAGAAGCGCTTTTTTTGCCAGATTCCGGCTCTAGAGTCTACGAAATAGGGGGTGCGGATCAAGTGTCCTATGCGGATATCATGCGTACATATGGCAGTTGTCGTAACATAGCTGTTAGGATGATTCCAGTGCCATTTCTATCACCATATATTTCCAGCTTGTGGTTAGGACTGATTACACCTTTGTATGCACGAATCGGCCGTAAATTGATTCAGAGTATCGTTCATTCCACTGTTGTTCGTGATGAATCTGCATTAAAGGTTTTTAACATAAAACCGATGGGGGTCAATGATGCTATTCGTCGTGCTATTGACAAAGAAGATAAAGCGTTTTCCGAAACACGCTGGTCTGATTCTATATCATCATCTGGAAAGATGCTTTCATGGCCCAGTGAGTCTTATGGGTCGCGGTTGATTGATTCAAGAACAGTACAAACAAATATGCCACCTAAGGTCAGCTTTAAGCCAATTCAGAGAATTGGTGGAGATACAGGTTGGTACGCATGGAACTGGTTGTGGAAATTACGTGGATTTATTGATTTACTTATGGGTGGGGTTGGTATGCGACGTGGGCGAGCACATTTTGAAATCTTGAGAGTTGGTGATACAATAGATTTCTGGCGTGTTGAAGAACATGATCCTAACCACTTGTTACGTCTGACTGCTGAAATGATATTGCCTGGCAGGGCATGGTTAGAATTCGAAGTTTTAGGCGACGAACTTTCATCTACAATTCGTCAAACAGCAATTTTTGATCCGGTCGGATTATTTGGACTAGTTTACTGGTATTCGTTATACCCATTACATCAGTTGATTTTTGGTGGTATGTTGCGGGGTATTACCAAAAAAGCCCTGTCCTCTAACACTAACACTTAGAGATGAGTGCATAAAACAATGATGTCTCATAAGATACATCACACAGTAACTTTTTTAATGAGCTTTTAGACTGTTCAATAATTCAGACATGTTTGTCCATGCTGAATAAGTAAATACAAATCTGCCTTTGAACTTAGTAACTCAACATTTTGAAGGACTCATAAGAATTTAATTAATATTTTTCGAAACTAGCCTACAATTTTGAATATTAACTGAGTACAAAACGAATACAAGTTTGTATAATTATAACTGTACCCATTGATTTTAAAACCTCCCGCAATAAAACAGTGAAATGAATGAACATAATACATCTCGATCAGTTACAGCTGATATACTTCTAGCCCATGGCTCCAGAGATGCTAGATGGAGAAAGTCATTCGAAACTCTCCTAGAAAGGATTGAAAATCATTCTCCAAAAAAAATATTTCGACTCTGTTATCTGGAGTTATGTGGACCGAGTCTGAGTGAAACGGTTAATGATTTAACAGATAATAATTCTAAAATATCAACCATTATTATTCATCCTATATTTCTTTCAGCTGGTGTTCATTTTAATGAAGACATCCAGACAATGGTTTATGAGCTACAGTCAATTTATCCCCATCTTAAATTTAAAATAAATGATGTTGTCGGTAATAATATCATTGTTTTAGAGGCAATTATAAAGGTAGTTACATCATGAATAGTAAAATTAAAAGGGTACTTGTTACAGGTGCAACCGGCCAAATTGGTTACAATATATGTTTGGCCATTCTAGAGTCTGAAAAGGAACTCATTGTTTTAGGTAGGAAGAATGAGGCAAATTTTCGGCAGGAATTTTCTCTGCCCTGCAAATATTTTCAATGGAGTAATCCAGCAAAGTGTTTACCTCCCGTTCAGGCTATGGACGTTGATGCTGTTATTCATCTAATGGGGGAGCCATTAGATGGCAATAGATGGACTGAGCAAAAAAAACTGGAAATCCGTTCTTCTAGAATTAACAGCACAAAAAACATGGTAAATGCTATTAAGAATTCCCAAGAACGTATTAAAGTTTTTGTAACTGCCTCTGCCATTGGAATATATGGAGACAAAGGTGATGACACCTTGACGGAAAGCTCAAAAACAGGTGAAAACTTTTTGGCAAAAATTTGTCAGGAATGGGAGCAGGAAGCAATGAAATCAACCTGCCGAAATGTCCAACTCAGGTTTGGAATTGTTTTATCGAACGATAGTGGTGCACTAAAAAAGATGTTACCAATATTTGAAAATGGTTTTGGAGGTCCCTTATCATCTGGCACTCAATGGATGAGCTGGGTTCATATCGACGACGTTGTAGGAATTACAATGAAAACCCTTCATGACCATAAGTTAACTGGACAAATAAACGTTGTATCTCCCACACCAGTAAGAAACAAAGAATTTACAAAATTATTATCAAGTGCACTGAAAGTAAAAGCAATATTACCCGTTCCTAAAATAGCTCTTAGGTTGGCGTTGGGCGAAATGGCTGATGTGGTTTTGTCTAGCCAAAAAGTTTTGCCTGAAAAAATAACTGCGAATAATTATACTTTCAAATTCACAAATTTAGGAGACGCTTTTGATTCACTTTTTAATTGGAAAGAATCCTGTCACGATAGATTATTTGAACAGCAACAGTGGACACATAAACCTCTTAATGAAGTTTTTGATTTTTTTAGTGATGAGCAAAACCTTGAAGAACTTACCCCTCCCTTATTAAACTTTAAAGTTGAAGGAAAATCGACTGAAAAGATTCAGGAAGGAACTAAAATTTATTATAAACTTAAAATACGCGGTATACCTGCTAGGTGGACGTCATTAATTACAAACTGGGAGCCAATGACCCAGTTTGCAGATGTACAAATTAAAGGGCCTTACTCTAAGTGGTACCATCGTCATTTATTTAGAAACTTAGCTGGGGGAGTTCTACTTGAAGACAAAGTTGTATACCGGCTTCCTTTTTCTCGTTATGGCGGTAACCTGTTAAATTGGTTTATTAGAAAGGATATAAAAACCATTTTTAGTTATAGGAGAAATATAATTAAAGAATGGCACTAGATCCAGAAGCAAAATACAAGAAGAAATACTTCGAATTGCAAAAAAATTATACTTGTTTCAAAGGCACTTTCCCAAGCGGAAAAACATTAAAACCAATTTCAAATAATTTTTCATGCTCAAGATGATTCCTTCCATCAAAGACAAAAGCAGGTTTGACCATTTTGTTATAAATTCTCTCAAAATCAAGTTCGCGATACTCAGCCCACTGAGTTACGAGAGCTAGAACATGCGCTCCTTCCAAAGCTTTGTATACATCTTCCTCAAAACTTACATCTCCTTGCATTTCTTTCAAATCAATCCGAGCATTTTCTAGGGCTTTAGGATCATGAATCCTGACTTTTGCATGCTCCCCCAATAATTTTTTACAAAGTTGAATTGCTGGAGAGTCCCGCGTATCTCCGGTATCCTGTTTAAATGCAAAGCCAAGCATTGTAATAGTTTTTCCAGCTAAAGTGTAAAATTGTTCATGGAGTATTTTTTGAAAAAATCGATTGATTTGCCATTCGTTGATATGAACAACACTAGCCCAATAATCGGCAGCTTCTGGCAGTCCATAGTATTCGCAAAGATACGATAAATGTAAAATATCTTTACTGAAACATGAACCTCCAAAACCAATGCTTGCTTCCAGAAATTTTGCGCCGATTCGTGTATCCATACCAATTGCCTTTGAAACTTCTTCAATGTCTGCTTCCGTGCGCTCACAAAGCGCGGAAATACTGTTGATTGAGGAAACCCGTTGTGCAAGCATCGCGTTAGCAACCAATTTAGATAACTCACTGCTCCAAACATTAGTCAGCAGAATATTTTCCCGCGGAACCCAGTGAGCATATAATTCTGCAACAGTTTCCGCTGCTTTTCTGCCAATTTCATTTTGTTCTCCTCCTATCAGCACACGATCGGGATTAGTTAAATCTTCGATTGCAGTGCCTTCTGCCAAAAATTCAGGATTTGAAACCACAGAAAATTTAGTGGAACTTTTTCCAAGCTGAAAAATTTTTGCCATCGCTTCAGCAGTCCGCACCGGAAGAGTACTTTTTTCAACCACAATCACGTTTGGTTTACGACAATTATCCAATATATCACGGGCAGTTTTTTCCCAGAACTGCAAATCCGCCGCTTTTCCGGCACCTTCTCCAAACATTTTAGTGGGTGTATTGACAGATACGAAAATAATTTCCGCATCAGTGATTGCCTGTGCAACATCAGTTTGAAAAAACAAATTCCTTCCGCGTGCCAGCCTAACGACATCCAAAAGCCCCGGTTCATAAATCGGCAAGTCATCACTATTCCAACAGTCTATCCGCTCCTGATTTATATCAACTACCGTTATTTTGTGTTCTGGACAATTTTTAGCAATCATGGCCATTGTTGGTCCACCAACATAACCAGCACCGATACATAGAATATTACTCATTTATTTTTTGTGTATAAGTTAAAAATTGTAACCTTTTTATTCCGCAAAAAGAGAAGGCGCCAAATCATCCGGAGCCGTATGCCCCAGTAGTAAAAAATTAGTCGCTGCGACATGGCTCAAATTATTCTCAAAATTTTCACCAAACTCTTTCAGTTTATAATCACCATCGTAAAACGGATCATAAACCAAGAACGGTACAGGATTGAGTGAGTGTTTAGTGCTTTTTTCCAGTTTTCCACTTTTGTTTGTGATCAACATTTGATCCGCATTGCCGTGATCCGCAGTGATAACCAACAACCCGTCAACCTCCTCAATAGCACGTATAATGTTACCTAAAGCCGCGTCAGTATTTTCAACTGCCTGAATTGCAGCTTGCAAATCTCCAGTGTGACCGACCATATCCGCATTTGCAAAATTGATCAAACCGTATTGATATTCTCCGGAACGAATAAATTCTACTGCTTTTTTAGCTATCTCACTGGCTTTCATTCCAGGCTTTTCTGCAAAGGACGAAATTTTATCTGAGGCAATCAAATGATAATTCTCCATGGAAATGTCCAATGGTTCACGATAACCGCCATTATAGAAAAAAGTTACGTGCGCGAATTTCTGTGTTTCTGTCAAACGGAACTGTTTAAGCCCTAGTTCCAGAATACGTTTGCCGAACGGATCATCCACTTCTGGAGTTCCTGCAAGAAAATCCGGAGGAATTTCATTATCCTGATCGTACTGAGTCATCCCCGCAAACAACACTTTAGGGCGCTCCTTTCGTTCAAAATGTGGAAAATCATCTAACAGAATTGCCTCAGAAAATTCGCTTGCCCGATCACCGCGGAAGTTAGTAAAAATGAGTGCGTGGTGATCTTCTATTTTAGCAACTGCATCCCCGTTAGATGAGATCACAAATCCAGGAATATCCTGATCAATAATCTCAGGATCTAGTCTCCGGAAATGTTCAATCGCATTCCGGATGGACGGAAAATAGTTTTCGGAATCTCCCTTCACATGAATTTTCCAACCTGCTTCCACTTTTCCCCAGTTGTTGTCTCGGTCCATTGTAATAGCTTCACGACCTCCGCCACTTCCAAAAGCATAATCGATATCTGAACGCTGACTCTTTAATTCACTAAATAACTGTTCAAAAGGTTCTGTATAATCCAATGCAGACTGTACTCCAACATCCCTTCCATCAAGCAACGCATGTAAATAACAACGCCTAATTCCGGCCTGAAATGCATGCCTAATTAATGCTTCGGTGTGGTCAACATGGCTGTGGATATTGCCGTTAGAAAGCAGACCCAGCAAATGAATTGGGGTATCATGTAGCAAACAATTCTGGGTGATCCGCTTTAAGACCGGATTTTCAAAAAATTCTCCAGATAAAATCAGCTTCTGGATCTGCGTTGGCCCTTGCTCTTTGATCATTCCAGCACCCATTGTCATGTGACCTACTTCTGAACCACCCAAATCTTTTTCATTAGGCAAGCCGACATGAAGACCATGAGTCCACAACTGGGTGTAAGGGCAACTTTTTGTCAAACTTCTCATCACCGGCAGATTCGCCTGGTAAATGGCATTTGTCTCATTAGCATCACCAACACCCCAACCATCTAAAACCACATTTATCAATGGTCCTCGTCCGGAAAAATGTTGTGGGAGGTCTTTTATCTTAAGCATTAGATTTTGTAGATTTATTATTCAACCCGATGAACACATTCTTCCGGTAATCGTTCATAAAGAAAATTGAAGGCATTTTCCAAATAAGCAGAGTCTCGACATTCAAGAGTTAATTTTATGTCATAGTCTTTACCTGCTACTTTCGGATAGGACCCTAACATCAGTTCTGGAAATGATTCCATGGTTGCGTCGAGTGACTCCGCGATCATTCCCTCATCTCCTTTTAGATATATTTGTTTCAAGACTATCGGAGTTGTCCGAAAGCGGTCCTTGATCCCTGAAAAACGGATTTGCAAATATTCGGGGATTCCTGGAAAAACAAATATATTATGAAACTGCAGCTGTGTTCCACGACCTTCTGCATATTCAATCAGTTCAGAACCTTCGGGAATCATTGCCATCCTGCGGTGTGCAGCAGTCATTTTATCGCCATGAAAATTTTGAATGTCCTGAATAATTCGGGGCGATTCAACAAGTTCTGTCTCAAAACCTTTTGCAATTGAAGAAACTGTAATATCATCGTGAGTTGGACCAATTCCTCCACTGGTGAAAACCCAACTAAAACGCCCAGAAAAATCCACTGCGGTTCTACCGATGATTTCCGAAATGTCCGGAATCGTGATAATTTGCTGAACTTCTACTCCGAGCTTCCTGAGTTCCTGACAAAGATATGGTGAATTTATATCAGTAACTTTTCCGGATAAAATTTCATTACCAATAATGATAATACCTGCAGTTTTCAATTGCTTTCTCCTATACTTTTACAAAAAAGACCTCAGACCTGCTAATTATTTTTTTGAAAAACATGAATGTCAAAGATCTTATTTTTCAGTTATTGAGTACGTTTGATAATGTGATAACCAAATTGCGTTTCTACCACACCGCTTACTGCACCTGGCTCCAGATTGAAAACTGCCTGGTCAAATTCAGGAACCATTTGTCCGCGGGTAAAACGTCCTAAATCTCCTCCTTTCGATCCGGAAGGTCCATCGGAAAATTGACGTGCCAACTCTGCGAAATCAATCCCTTTTTTAAGATCTTTCAAAATTTTTTCCGCTAATATTTTGGCTTCTTTCCGATCACGCTTTTTAGTAGCACGCAAAGCACCTTCGTAGGTTATCAGGATATGACTGGCAGTTACAGCTTCAAAAGATACACGACGGAATATCAAATAACCAAATGCTGAATCTACAGGATCACTGATTTGTCCTACTTTCAAATTTAAAGCAGGTTTGAGGAAAGTAGGCAAATTCTTATCTTTTGAAGATAATAGAGGTAATTTAGCCTGTTGAGTCAGATCAGAGAAACGGTCGATCAACTCGGAAAAAACAACACCTTTTCGTCTGGCCAGATCTGAAAGCTTTTCTGCGACTTTTTTAGCGCCAGCTTTATCGTAGTAAATATTTTTTTTAGGGGTACGTGCTCCTTTGTATGCGACCACCAGCATTTCAACACTCACTTCCTCTGCAGCGGGCTGTCCTGATTTTGGAACTGTTACAGGATCTATTTTTGCTTTTGTTGCAGGAATTACTTTCTTGTTTTTTTCAGAGAGTTCTTTGTTACGCTGGGCAAGCAGTTTTTCTGCGGCTGTAGAATCAAACGACTTTGCAGATTTACCATTCCTTAGGATTATCACTGATTGAATCTGATCTCCTTTTTGAATAGAATTAACCACATTCATCCCCTCAACGACTTCGCCAAAAACCGAGTGTTTGTTGTCAAGATGCGGGGTAGGTACATGTGTAATAAAAAACTGACTGCCATTTGTGTCTGCGCCAGCGTTCGCCATGGATAGTATACCCGGTTTGCTATGATTGAGATCAGGATGAAATTCATCCGGGAAATTATAACCCGGGCCACCTGTTCCATTTCCCAAAGGATCTCCACCCTGAATCATAAAATTCTTGATCACTCGGTGGAAACTCAAACCGTCGTAAAAACGAGTTTTGTTTCTTTTCCCTGTAACAGGGTCTTTCCACTCTTTTGTGGCTTCTGCAAGTCCAACAAAATTGGATACTGTTACCGGTGTTCGTTGGTAAAAAAGCCTTAAAACAATATCGCCCTTGGAGGTTTTCATTTGTGCGTACAAACCATCCGGAAGAGTGCCGGAAAAAACTGTACCTGAAATGTAAAATGTAACAAAAGACAATAACAGCAGTTTAGTGAAATTTTTTGAAAAAAGAGTTTTGCCTGAAAGGAAATTAGTCATGATAATTCTGATAGTAGTAAAGAAAAAATAAGAGACAATTATTTAAAAATAAAAATAGGGGGATAATTGAAAGTATCAGACTAGCTCTTTGTAGAACTGGTCTCAAGTTATTTGTGCAAATCGATTTAGATCTACCTCAGATGTACATAAGGAAATTTAAACAATATTTAAGCTCAGTATTAATTTTCCAACAAAAACTCGACTGCCTCCCACAAATCCGCTTTCCAATGATCAGGCTTCGTGGATGTTTTTCCATCTTGACCTGCATGTCCAGTACGTACTCCAATTGAGCATGTTCCCCACCTAGCGGCTGCCGCAAAATCACTTGTGGAATCTCCAATTAAAACCGCTTCCTCCTTGCTAAATCCATGTTCCGCAGCTGCCTGTTCAAGCAGCAGGGTTCCAGGTTTACGACAGGTACATTCTATTGATACTGTTCTACGTTGACCGTTTTCCCAGTCCGGATGATGAGGACAATAATATAGACCATCAATATGCGCCTCCGATTTTCCTAGTTCCAAACGCATTTTATCTGTTATAGTTTGAAATACGCTCTCACTCAAATCACCCCTAGCAATAGCTGACTGATTTGTAATCACAAAACAACGCCACCCCCTCGCATTAATCCTGGCAACAGCACCTGCACTTCTTGGAATCATCAAAAACTGCTCCGGACTCAATATCGGCCCTGGCTCCTTGTTGATTACACCATCACGGTCTAGAAGAATGACACTTAAATTCTTAAGAATAGCGTTAGACATTTCCTTAATATTTTTTGAATTTGCTTCGCAATAAAATAAATTTTTTTATCTTATATCAAAGAACTACCCCAACCTGTAATTTGAATTTTTTGAAACCAGAACTTGTCATATTTCCTAAACTTATACTCAAAGTATTGTTTTTGAATTTTTCTGTTTTGCCAATTTACGAACAGCATCAAAAAACTTCGTCCACTGTTTTCCTTGTTCTTCAAAAAGAAGTGCAAATTTTTCTACCTGACTATGGTAACGTTTTACGCCTAGCAAATGTGAGTTATTCAGATTTTTTGCAAACCATTTGTTGTAGGAGAGTACCTGAAATTCTTCCTTGCGACGCATGAAATTGTCACGCAGTTCATTAAATAACTGCTGTTTTTTCTTAAACTTTTCAGTATCCGAAATATTTTCCGCAAACAAGATTTTCATTTTATCAAAAGTTTTTGTAACCAGTTTCCTGAACAGGAGGCGATCTTCTCGGGCAGTTAAATACCACTGATAGGTTTTTTCCAAATTGCCTTCAATTAAAATAGAGTTTTCTTCTTCAGCAAGGAACTGCAGCAGACCTTCCTGCTCCACAAAAGTCGCGAATGATTCATTAAATGTTGTGTCATTCTTAACATAAACGATTTGATGTGCCATTTCGTGGATCAGTGTCGCAATCAGTTCCGCATCATGCTTTAGCAGAAAAGTGCTCAACACAGGATCTGAAAAATAATTCGGCAACCAGGGCTTATTGAGCCAATCTAGTGTCGAGTAGGCACTTACCCCCGCAAGTGAAACATCCAGGTTCTGCTCTTCCATTTTCAATGCGAATGCTTCTGCATCCTTTTGATCAAAATAACCTCGGTATTCCTGACAACCGACAAACCAGTAACACCATTGCTTTGGCTTCAATTCAAGAGGCTGAGCTGCTGTAACAACCATAGTAACAAAAGGCCGCCCCAAATCAACATAAGCGGTATAAGCTGTATTTTCCGGAAGTCCCATTTTTAGCACAGCATATTTGCGGACACTTTCTACCAGTTTCAGTTTTCTTTTTAATACTGGAGATGTCTCAGGAGATTCCAGTAATTCCTGAATGTCCTGTTTGCGGTTCAGCAATTCGAGATGACCGGACGCGGCTTGCCAGTAGAATCCAAGATCTGAACAGCCAATCAAGAAAAATAATGCTCCAAGAGTTATGAATAATTTTATCCCAGAAATCATAGTTATTTTAA
>SHAT01000067.1 GCA_004213175.1 Pseudomonadota bacterium
TCATCAAAGTCACGAGCCGTTTTTCCGTCTATTGTGACAAAATCCAAATCACGTAAATCCCTGCGTCCCGAAGAAGAGTCGAAGCGTACCTGCGGAGAAAATTTTTTCACATATTTAAGACCCTCTTGCGGATATTCTGTACGAATCAGATTTTCATTGATAATCAGTTGAAAACCCAATTCGTGATCACTGGTATTTTCCAGGGCTCGTAAAATTCGTCCGCTTGGTGCAGGAGATGATTTTTTAGAATGCTTGTTTTCTTCCAGTAATTCAACTTCCACCAGTGATCCGGGTTCCAGTTCCGGAAGATCATCTTCTTGAGCAATCCAGAGAAAGGGTATGCCGGAATTACGGTGAACAGGGACGGTTACGGTTTCTCGTTTTGTTCTTTTTACACGTGCTAATATTTGACTGGATGCTCGCTCAATGATTTTGATAATTTCACCTTTGCTTTTTCCACGGAATCCGCGACTCCTAAAAATTTCAATTTCGACCAGATCGCCTTCCATCGCGTGACCCTGTTCATTCTCGCCGATAAAAACGTCCGAGCGCCCTCCGCCAATTGCGACAAAACCGAAACCCTTTTTATTACGTGTGAAATAACCTTTTTCCGTTTTTCCGGAAACGTTCCTTGGTCGGCTTTTAGATCGCTGTTTCCAGATCGATTCATTTTGTATTTGTGTCTTTTTTTCTCCTTTAGTTTCTTTTGTTTTTTCTTTTAAAACTGTGTGTTTGGGTTTCCCCTGGGTTTTAAAATAACGTGTACCCTGTTTAGAGATTTTCCCTGCTTTGATCAGTTTCAGCAATTCTGCCTTCAGTTTTGAAGTTGCAGTTTTTTTCAGTCCCAATGCACCACGTATTTGTTTAGTGGACAATGAATCTCCGTGATTTTCTAACAAACGGAGAATTTGTTTTTTATGTGATTTCATTTTATTAGTTGTTCTTCTTTACGCAGTTTGACCAGATGTGCTTCAATATTCTGCAGCGCCAACAAATGAAGATGGGGATCAATTCCTACGTAAAGCTGCTCCAAAATTTCCTGTTTAGATTTTCCGGATTTTGATAATTTTAATATTTGTGATTCGCGTTCGCGACGATGTTTTAGTGTTTCAATCAACCGGTGAGTTGTTCGCATCGGAATTCCGTGTGATGGAATTATGACTTCCGGATTAAGAGCAATTACTTTTTCGAGTGTTTTAAAATAGGTTGCCATGTCACCTTCCGGTGAAGGGATCACGACTGTGCCAATGCCCTGAATAAGATCACCTACAAGAAACCAGCTCAGCGTGTCTGGAGCTAAACCTAGATGTCCTGCATCATGTCCAGGGATTTCGTAAACCCTTACTGCAGAACCGTGCCAGCGCGTAACTTCTTCATTTTCAGAAGGGTTACATAATTCAACCTGCTCAAAATAGTCTTCGCCGTTCTTGAGGGTCAGCCGCTGCTGAGTGTCCTGACTGAGAATGATGGGCAGTTTTAGTTTACGTGCCAGATGATTAGAAAATTGGTGATGATCGGGATGATGATGCGTGAGAAAAATCGCGTCAAGTTTCCTGCCCTCAATTGTGTTGAGCAAACATTGGTATTCTTCCGCTGAATTTGGCGAAGGATCAACCAGTAATTTAGGCGCATCCACATCTCCCAACATAAAAGCATTGGTCCTGCTGGCTGGTGGAAGTGTAGCGGACTTTACTGCATATTGTGTAACTCCTTCCAGCATTTCCATACACGGAACAGTTTTATTTTCAGCAAAATCCTGTGACAAATCACCAAATGCCATTGCTTGAGGGTTTTTTTGCAACCCTTCTAAAACCCAACGTGTAGGCGGAACCATCAAGCTTTTTCCTGAACGAAAAAATTCAAGCAACTCATCAGGAGTTTTCCAGAAACTATCGGCAAATTCTCCCGTATCAACTTTGAAATTTATGCGTCTGCTTAAGTCAACCCGGTAAAACCACGTCCTGAAACGTACAGGTGCAAATGGTGGTGCCAATGCTTCCGCAAGTTCACTGAGTGAGAGCACTTCGCCTTTTTTTATACCGTCCTCAAGATCGTACCCTAATTCTTCTCCTACTTCCCGCTGCAATGCACGCATTCTTAGAGCATTGTATTTACAAAGAAATTCAGTTTCAAATACAATTGATGATTCATCAGGATCAATTTTACCTCCCGGGAAAGCATGGTATCCTGGAAAAGCGAGCAGATACGGTTGGCGCTGTACTGCAAAAACTTGCTGCTCATGCATGAATATTACTGTTACAGACTCAAGTGGCGGAGGATTCATAAGGAAATATTATTGGAAATATTCTTTATTGCACACTCAATTTTTTTCTGTCCGTGTATTAAATCTGATGCCAATACAGGACAGACGCGGATAAGATGTGGAGCATATTTTTCGATAAAAACGAAAATAAAATCAGGAACTTTTTCGGTTATTTGAGTCACCGCGCGGACATACCAGCTTGCTTGCACTGAATAATAATCCTGAATTGGCTCCTTTATACCGGCTTTGCCGATATTGTTAGTAAATTTTAGATCAACAATTATTCCAGCATCAGGATTAAACCAGTCAAGCCGTGCTTTACAGTCCAGTGCAAACTCTGAATCGTGCCAAAACATTGAAACTTCGGAATCGCCATTTTCCCAAAGTTTTTGAATCTTTGGATGTATTTCAAAAACCTTGCGGATATTTTCCAATCTTTCAAACTCGCCATTTCTAAGCACAATTTTTCCCGGATGCTGTTCCCCATATTCATCCCAAAGTTTTTTCCCAGTTTTTCCACGCTGACGCAAATTCTCTGGAGCACGCACATAGAGTTTCGCAAATACTTTCGGTTCCAGCAGCAAGCAATGTCCCGCACTTCCAAACTGCAGAGCCTGATAATTTTTGTAAGCGCCTATTGTTTTTGGTGTGGATGAAAACCATTCCTTGAGGGTGGACTGATTAAGACCGGACTGTTGCTGGTAATCCTCAAAAGGAAGATTATGAACAATTCCGAATTGTTCGGTTTCGTTCACTCAGCTTCCTCATAATTTTCCAGCGGAGGGCAGGAACAGACCAAATTTCGATCTCCGTAAACATTGTCCACACGGGAGACAGAAGGCCAGTATTTGTTGCGGCGGAGAGAAGCAAGTGGGTAAGTAGCCACCTCTCTGGAATATGGATGCTTCCATTCCGAATCAGTGAGATCTTCTGCAGGATGTGGCGCATTTTTAAGCGGATTGTCTTGTTTGTCATACTCTCCTTTTTCAACGAGTTCTGCTTCACCGCGGATCGAAATCATTGCTTCACAAAAACGGTCGAGTTCTGCTTTAGGTTCGCTTTCAGTAGGTTCAATCATTAAAGTCCCTGGCACCGGCCATGACATGGTTGGCGCATGGAAACCATAGTCAATTAGACGCTTAGCGATATCTTCTTCAGTGATGCCGCAGACTTCTTTCAAAGGCCGAACGTCAACAATGCACTCGTGTGCTACCAACCCATTTTTTCCTGTATAAACAATCGGATAATGCTCTTTTAAACGCTTCGCCAGATAATTCGCGTTCAGAATTGCAGTCTGTGATGATTTTTTTAATCCGTTTCCGCCCATAAGTTGAATATAAACCAGAGAAATCGGCAGGATGCTTGGACTACCCCATGGTGCGGCTGAAACGGCTGTGTTTTTAGGAGATAAACCTTCAATCGGTACAACACTGTGATTTGGCGCAAACGGGGCAAGGTGTGATTTCAAACCAATCGGTCCCATTCCAGGACCACCACCACCGTGAGGAATACAGAAGGTTTTGTGTAAATTCATGTGCAGGACATCCGCCCCCAATTTGCTGGGCTGTGAAATGCCCATCAACGCGTTCAGGTTTGCTCCGTCCATGTAAACCTGTCCTCCGTTTTGGTGAATGATTTCGCAAATGCGGATTATACTGTCCTCAAAAACACCGTGAGTAGAAGGATAGGTAATCATCAAAGACGCGAGTTTGTCTGCGTGTTTTTCCGCTTTTTCACGCAAATTTTCCAGATCGATGTTTCCATCTTTATCACATTTTACGATAATGATTTTCATGTTTGCCAGAGTCGCACTCGCAGGATTTGTACCGTGAGCAGAACTGGGAATTAGACAGATGTCACGTTGAGAATCTCCCCTTGATTTGTGGTAGTGACGAATGGTGAGCAATCCTGCATACTCACCTTGCGCGCCTGAATTCGGCTGCATTGAAACCGAGTCAAATCCTGTAATACGTATCAGTGAATTTTCCAGTTCACGGATCATCTCCTGATAGCCTTCTGCTTGTTTCGCAGGTGCAAAAGGATGTATATTCGAAAATTCAGGCCAACTGACAGGAATCATTTCTGAAGTCGCATTGAGCTTCATTGTGCATGAACCCAAAGGAATCATTGAACGGTCAAGAGCAATATCTTTGTCCTGTAAATAACGCAGATAACGTAGCATCGACGTTTCAGAATGATGTTGATGAAAAACAGGATGCGTTAAAAATTCTGATTTGCGATGTAAATGTCCTGGAATTCCTGAATTGATTTCTTCAGCCATAAAATGTGAATCAAGTTCCTCGATTGAAGGTATTTTATTTTTACTGCCAAAAATGCTCCAAAGTATAGAAATATCTTCCGGAACAGTTGCTTCATCCAAGCTTATTCCCAATTTTTCCCTTCCTATTTTGCGGAGATTTATACCCTGCTCCAATACAGCTTCGTAAATGCTGTCCCTCTTCTCTCCGAGCGAGATGGTAATGGTGTCAAAGAAGTGTGAATTGTCTAAGGTAAATCCAAGCTTTTTCAACCCTTCTGCAAGAATATTTGTCAGCCTGTGGACGCGCCGAGCTATAATTCTCAAACCTTCCGGACCGTGATAAACCGCATAGCTGCTGACAATCACTGCCAATAAAGCTTGTGCTGTGCAAATATTGCTAGTCGCTTTTTCGCGGCGAATGTGCTGTTCACGAGTCTGCAATGCCATTCGAAGAGCTGTTTTTCCGCGCCGATCTAAGGATGCTCCGATTATGCGGCCTGGAATACTCCTTAGATTCTTTTCTTTTGCAGCAAAGAAAGCAGCATGTGGCCCTCCAAATCCCATTGGTACTCCAAAGCGCTGTGTGCTTCCGACGACCACATCAGCACCTAATTCTCCCGGAGGTTTCAGTAAAACAAGACTGAGTGGATCAGACGCTACAGCAACCATAGTTCCTGACCTATGCCATTTTTCGATCAAATTTTCAAGATCATGAATGTCACCAAAAGTTCCAGGATATTGAATTAATGCTCCAAACAAGTCTGGGTCAGGAGAGTCGAACTGCTCATGTATATTTCCGTAGACCAATTCAAAATCCATCGGTTCGGCCCTCGTTTTCAGAACGTCAACAGTTTGTGGATGGCAGTCGTGCGCTACAAAAAAACGCATACTTTTTCCGTGCGAAATACGTTTACAGAAATTCATCGCTTCTGCAGCCGCTGTCGCTTCATCGAGCAGCGATGCGTTCGCGACCTCCATCCCAGTAAGATCAATTACCATTTGTTGAAAATTCAATAGTGCTTCAAGACGCCCCTGTGAAACTTCTGGCTGATAAGGAGTGTATGCTGTGTACCATCCAGGATTTTCCAGCAGGTTACGCTGAATGACGCCAGGCAGGATTGTGCTGTGGTATCCCATCCCTATCATTGATTTTGCCACTGTATTACGATTCGCAAGTACACGAAGTTCATCAAGTACTTCCGTTTCAGGACGGCTCTCAGGCAAGTCAAGCTCTCCAGACATTCTGATTGAATCCGGGACCACTTTGTCAATCAACTCTTCCAGGGATGACATTCCTAGTGTTTGAAGCATTTCAGCAATATCCTGTTCTGAGGGGCCTATGTGGCGATGAATGAAACGGTCACGCTGTTCAAGTTCTTGCAGTCCCAGCGGTTGGTTTTTTTGTGAATTACCTCTGCTCAAATCTAAAGAAGACATACTGATTATTTTTTGATAGTAGTTAAGTTTAGTGATATTAGTGTGGACACTTGGACAAGATTTATCAATTTGTGCAAAAAACTGACGAGAATCAGGATTTCTTAAATGACCATCTATCTTTAAATATTTATCTATCCTAAATTATATCAAACTTGGAGTGATAAAACAAATTCTTTAACAAAATCTGATGGAAAGGGAAATCGGAGGAATTATGTGGGAATCGCAGTAGTAGAAAAATAAGGTGGGGATAGCCCGAATTTTCTCCCGAAAATAATACAATTCAGCAAGATAATTTATTACTAAGATTATTAAATAAATCAATACAAGTAATAAGCAGACAACGCGACGGCCATCAACAAATTTGCCACATAAATTCGAATGCAGCCCATACAAAATAGGCGTAATTTGAAAAACATTATGTATGCATAGTAACATGTTACCAACAGAGCTATAACAACTGCTGAATTTAGCAAATATAAGTTTATTTCCTCAATATAAATTCCGCGCAGAAGTTGCACAAGTACAAATCCGTAAAAAATAACTGCTCCATAGGCAATTGGAATTTTCGCAACCTGTGCTTCTTTAGAAAGAGCAACTTTGTTGCAAGCTGAAAACGGATGTTGGTTCCGCACTTGGTGATGCCTTACCGCAAGACTTAATGCTCCCTGAAGGCCAAAGATGGCCGCGCCACCGAGAGCAATCAGACTGAAAATAGCTGAATCATTCATTTAATCTAAAACTTGTTTTGTTCTGGACTTGAATCTGAGTCAGAGTTTGATGATACTGAAAGTTGTAATGTAATCTCCAGATTTATCTGCAATATTCCTACCTGAACAATTATATAATATGAAAATAATACCAGCCTGGAATATTTCCACTCTTACTGCCAATCAAATCGAGGCAGATGAAACTTCATTTGACTGGTTTCCTGGTGCCTTGAGTGAAAATGACCTAAGCTCAATTAAGCAAAATGGTGTATTACTGCCTTTGCTTGTAAACGCGGTGGCGGATTCAAAATATGTGCTGGTCGATGGTTTTAAACGTTTTTCATATTTAGTAACTCAAACCGACTTTCCCGCTCTTGAAAAAAAGATACTTGAATTTTCCTGCATAGTTCTCCCGGAATCACTTTCTGTCAAGGAAGTAACTCGAATTCGTCTTCATACTTTAGCAGCAACTAACACTGATTTTTCTGCAATACAGATATGCAAGATGATCAAAAGTTTGCCAGGTTACGGCTATGAAAAAGATGAAATTGTTCGAGAAGTTTTACCATTGCTCGGGCTAAAATCTTCAGTTCGACTGCTACATCAATTGTTGGATCTACAGGAATTGCTGGTTATGCAGGAACAACATCAGCAACTCCAGGAGACAGAATTTTTAATGAGTTTGGGTTGTGAAGATTTGCTACCGCTGTTGAAATTTTCAAAAAAAGAGTTTGCCTCTGTCATTGGTCTGGCGGAAAAAATGGAAATCCGTGGAAAAAAGTGGCGTAATCTAATTCAGGTTTTGAATGAAGTCTCCCGTTTAAAGGAGATTTCAGCTATTGAAATTTTGAATTTTCCGGAAATTTTAGATATTCTTGGACGCTCCAATCTTCAAGCACACGTACGCTACCGTTTGCTGAAACAGCTACTTGATTCTTGGCGTTATCCTGAGTTAAGCGATTTACAGAAAAGATTTGAACAAGCAAGGCAGCATCTGAAATTAGACCCTCGTATCTCACTGGAAAGCGATCCTTTTTTTGAAAATGACGATTTGACACTCATTCTTAAAGTTCGCTCCTATAAAGAGCTGCGTGACCACTTGAAATACTTGGAAAATGGAACAACGGAAGTAATGACGGAAAATTTGGAAAAATTATGGAATGATTTGTTTGCTGTTTTGCAGGAAGATTAAAGTGGTAGTCCTGCAAAGTTGGTAAGATGTGTTTTTCGTAGCACAGGTCAAAGACTTTTTTAATGAAAGAATTTAATATTCAATTCAAGTATCAACCCTGTTTATAGCAAATAATGCATAACCATAATTAATTTACATATTTACAAAACAAAGGGGCTCACCCTTTCTCAAAATAGGCAACCTATGACGAAAATAAAAAAACTCCTACCAATACCTTCTGAGGGTGAAAGCAATACATCAAAATATCGATCGGAATGGGAGACAAAAACTCATAACTCTGAAACGAGGGCAATTCTTGATGATGATGCGCTTTACTTCATGAGACAGTCCATTTCCAGTCCGTGTTTATCAGTGGTCACAAAAGCGGAAGGAGCATATATTGAAGACACAAATGGCCAGCGTTATCTGGATTTTCACGGTAATAATGTACATCACATAGGTTATGGCCATCCTGAATTAAAAAAAGCAGTTGCTGAACAAATGGAAGATTTGCCTTTCGCTCCCAGAAGATTTGCTTGCGAATCGGCACTTGCTCTGGCTAAAAAACTTGTTGAGATTTCACCGGGAGAACTTTCAAAAGTGTTATTCACAACAGGCGGCTCAGATGCAATTGAAGTTGCAATGAAAATTGCGCGTGCAGCGACAGGACGTCACAAAACAATTTCATTTTGGGATGCCTTTCATGGTGCAGGATTTGGATCGGCTTCCATCGGTGGGGAACAGTTCTTCCGCTCTCACGTTATCGGTCCACTTCTTCCCGGAACAGAACATGTCGCACCTTTTGCCTGTTATCGTTGTCCATATGGTTACCCTGATCTTAATGGTGAAGCACAAACTGAAATTTGTAAAACGACCTGTGCTAACTTTGTGCGTTACGTACTGGAAAAAGAAGGAGATGTAGCAGCAGTTATTGCTGAACCAGCGAGGGCGGTACCTTACCTACCCCCTGCGGGGTACTGGGAGATTGTGCGGAAAGCATGCAATGACAACGGAGCATTGTTAATCTTTGACGAGATTCCAACAGGTTTAGGCAAAACCGGTAAAATGTTTGCCTTTGAACATGATGAAGTGATACCGGATATTCTCGTCCTTGGGAAAGCACTGGGGGGAGGTATTTTACCGATTGCGGCTGTGCTCACCAAAGCGGAACTTGACGTCGGTGGTGAATTTGCTTTTGGTCATTACACCCATGAAAAAAATCCTGTGACCGCAAAAGCAGCTTTGACAACCATTGAAATTATCGAGAGGGAAGGGCTAGTTGAAAATGCTGCAAAACTTGGAAAATATATGCTCAAACAGCTTAATTTATTGAAAAAAGAACACCCTGCTATTGGAAACGTCCGTGGGCGCGGGTTGCTGATCGGCATCGAACTTGTGCTTAATCAACAAGAAAAAACTCCTGCAAATGATTTAGCCGAAGACGTTCTTTACCGCTGTCTAAGCAGGGGCTTATCATTCAAGATTACTATGGGCAATGTTCTTACTCTCACACCTCCTTTGATAATTACCAAAGAACAAATTGATATTTCACTGAACATTATCGGGGAGAGTCTCAGTGAGGTAGAAAAACTTTTTGGGTTAGCTGATTAATTTGGCAAAGTGTTCAAATGAGAAAGATAATTTTTCTATTGCACTTCCTTTATATATTCTGTTAGGCTTTACTGCTCATGTGGAGAAAAATTAGATACATTTTCTTCACTTTTTATAGTAATTACTAAGAATGAGGAGCTACGATGATGAAGTTAATTAGTAATATTAGACAAATAAGCCGGATCATCCTTGGTTTGGCAGTGGGACTTTTGCTGGCTATTCCTGCCAGTGCAGAAACCCTCACCGTGTACACCGCAGTTGAAGCAGAAGATCTCAAGCGCTATGCAAAAGCGTTCAATGAAGATCATCCTGGCATCAAAATCCGCTGGGTACGTGATTCGACTGGAATTGTAACCGCAAAATTACTTGCTGAAAAGAACAATCCAAGAGCTGATGTAATTTGGGGATTGGCCGCAACAAGTCTGATGCTACTCCAATCCGAAGGCATGCTTCAGTCATATTCTCCAAAAGGATTGGGTAAGCTCGACTCTAAATTCAGGGATTCAGCTAACCCACCAAGCTGGACAGGAATGGATGCCTGGATTGCGGCAGTCTGTGTAAACACAGTTGAAGCAAAGCGTTATAATCTACCTATGCCAACTTCGTGGATGGACCTCACCGATCCTGTCTATAAAGGACATCTTGTTATGCCGAATCCAAATTCATCCGGGACAGGATTCCTTGATGTTTCTTCATGGCTACAGATGTATGGCCAACTTGGAGGCTGGCAGTTTATGGATAACCTGCATGAAAACATTGCCTGGTACACACACTCCGGTTCAAAGCCATGCAAACAAGCTGCACGCGGTGAAACTCCGATTGGAATTTCCTTTGCGTTCCGTGGTGCAAAGTCAAAAGCAGCGGGTGCCCCCCTTGAGATCGTATTACCAAAAGAAGGTGTCGGTTGGGACATGGAAGCAACTGCTATCGTGAAAGGAACTAAAAAACTATCCTCTGCACAAAAGCTTGTGGATTGGTCGATCACGAAAAAAGCAAATAAGCTTTATAATCAGGGTTATGCTGTTGTGGCCTACCCAGGAATTGCAAAGCCGGTCAAACATTTTCCATCAGGAATATTAGACGCAATGATTGACAACGACTTTCAGTTCGCCGCTGTGAATCGTAAGAGTATTTTGTCTGAGTGGCAAAAACGCTATGACGCGAAATCAGAAGCTAAGTAATTCTGCTTTTTAACTCTCCTTTTTCCGGGTCGGAATATAGTCCGATCCGGATTTCTTAATATGCCTGAATCAAAACAAACTTACCTTCATATAGAAAATCTCACCAAATACTTTGGTGATTTCGTGGCAGTAAGCAACCTATCTTTGGAAATTTTCAGTGGTGAATTTATATGTTTTCTTGGCCCATCCGGATGCGGAAAAACCACTCTACTTAGGGCTATAGCTGGACTCGATCCTCAATCCTCAGGAAGCATTACACAGGACGACAAAGTAATCTCCAATATTCCTCCGTCTGAACGCGATTTCGGTATTGTTTTTCAATCATATGCACTTTTTCCTAACCTAACGGTTTTTCAAAATGTTGCATACGGTTTGGAAAATCAGCGGATGCCAAAAGATGAAATCCGAAAAAGAGTCTTGGATTTGCTGGAGCTCGTTGGAATGCCTGAACATACTGAAAAATATCCCGCACAACTTTCCGGAGGGGAACAACAACGTGTTGCACTATCGCGTGCTCTCGCAACTTCGCCTGGTTTGTTACTGCTCGATGAACCCTTAAGTGCACTTGACGCAAGGGTCCGTGCAGCTTTACGCCAGGAAATTCGTTCGTTGCATGAAAGACTCGGTGTAACCACGATTCTAGTAACCCACGATCAAGAAGAAGCTCTTTCGATGGCGGACCGCATCGTCGTTATGAATCACGGACGCATTGAACAAGTTGGTACTCCGGAAGAAATTTATAGCACTCCTGCATCACCTTTTGTAGCAGATTTTATCGGTGTGATGAATTTCATGCAGGGAGAAATTTTTTCCTCCGGAACTGTGCACATTGGAGAGAATTCCATTACCTGCGAAACTGGAAACACAAAGGATGGTCATAAAGTTAGATTGACGATACGTCCGGAAGATATTTTGTGCCATGCTAATTCTTCTTCCGATCAATCTGATGGTACAAATTCATTTCCGGTCAAAGTTGAATCTCTAGAATTTCTAGGCTCTTTCTGTAGACTAATTTTGAGCGGTAAAGAAGGTTTTGGGATGTTAAAAGCCGACCTCTCAACCCAGCAAGTTCACGAACTAAAAGTGACTCAAGGTACTAGACTAACTGTTGAATTTCCTTCTCGCAACCTGCGAATTTTTCCAGAAATCTCATGAGTACAGCATCCGTATTACCTGTTTCCGTATCCTCCACTGCAAGAATTCGGATCAGTCGTGATGATATTACGCTTCGTTCCGGACTAGTCCTTCTGATTACTTTGCTAGTGATCGCGGTTGTTTTTCCGCTTTACTCATTGCTTTCTAAAAGCTTTGAAGACATGGACGGCGAATTTGTCGGACTACAGAATTTTCATGAATATTTTGAAACACCTGCTCTTTTCACTTCGATTACCAACAGCTTAGGAGTCGCAATTTCGGTGGCTTTTATAGTACTCGTATTGGCCTTCATTTATGCGTATGCACTGACTCGTACAAAAATGCCACTACGAGGTCTGTTTCGTGGAATTGCGCTAATTCCGATTCTAGCTCCTTCCTTATTGGCCGCGATTTCGCTAATTTACTGGTTTGGGAATCAAGGTGTACTTAAATCATGGCTGTTCGGTGCTTCTATCTACGGACCGATCGGTGTCATCATGGCTTCGTGTTTTTGGGTTTTCCCTCATGCACTAATGATTTTAATTACAGCTCTCTCA
>SHAT01000068.1 GCA_004213175.1 Pseudomonadota bacterium
GAATTGTTCACCAAAAGGCAGGATCAGTTCGTTAGGGATATTTTTTTGCTTTATCGGTGGGATTGAAAAAAGATATGCTTTGAGGTCCAACAAATCGTTTCGTTTTATCCTCTGGAAAGAAGTGTAAGGAAAAACCGGGAAATAGTGAACATCTTCCGGGCTAATCCCTTGAGTCATGGCTCTGATAAAATCTTCATCATTCCAGTTTCCAATACCAGTTTCTGTGTCAGGTGTTATGTTTGTACCGTAAAAGATACCAAAAGGTGTTTTAATCGGGCGGCCTCCAGCAAGAAATCCACCATTGTTTATTGTGTCTGTGTGGCAGCTGCAACCTCCGGCTGCTTGAAATAGATATTTCCCTGCCTGAATATCAGGAGTTTTCTTAATAAGGTTATTTTCGGAAGCAGCAATGGGGGCGCATAGTAAGAACAAAAACCAAAGTGTAAAAACACTCAAGCCAGGTAAAGAATTAATTTCTTTCACGAAAACTTTGATGACAGCCTCTACAAGTTTTTCCGGTTGCCCTGACCTGTTTTGCAAATGCATTCATGTCACCGCTTTCCGCAACTTTAACTAGTTTAGTACTTTCACGTACAGAAGCATCTACTGCATTTTTAAATTTAGTCCAGTTTTCCCAAATCGTCGATTTTGCTTTCGTGTCACCAAGTCCTGAACCTTTAGGGAACATTGCGAGTGTCATTTTGTTATTTTTATTTATTGAATGCGCATGATCTACAATGTGTGCAGTCAGAGGTAGTCCGTTTTTCAAAATGTCTACAATTGCTCCCATGTGACCGCCAGTAGATTTCATTACGTTTTTACGATACTTAATGATTCCTTCATATTGGGCAAATGCCGAATTACTAAAAATTAAAATAAAAAATAAGGTGCCAAATGCTGTTATTATATTTTTGTGATTCATTATACTCCTATTTTTCAATCCTGATTAAAAAGTACATTTTCCTCGACAAACAAACGGTCGCGACGGGCAACATGGGCCATTGAATCAGCGGCTACGGCTTTACCGAGTTCAGTTTTATAAGCCTCTGTAAAATCTTCTTCAGTTTCAAACCAGAGTTCAGCCACTCCATCATACAAAGCAGCTTCGTCTTCAGCAGGATTGAAGCACAATTTCTTTAATCCAGGTAGCTGAATTGCAAGTTGAGCATGTTCCCCAAGCCACCAGTTGCGAAATTCTCGTTGTGAATACTCTTCTTTTCGCTTGAGTAAAATCATAGCTTTAAACATAATATCACTCCTTTTTTATTAGTTATTAGTTCATTATCTAAATCAGATGTTGATTATTCTTTGTGAGTTGCTTTTTGAGTTGAGTCTAAAAAGATTTCTCTCACGAAAGTTCTTTGGATTCTACTTGCGGAACTATTTTTGGTAACATTAGTTTTGGAACATTATATTAACCTATTCGTGCAAGTGGTCTCCCGCTATCAGCAAGTGCCACTGCTACCACGATTTCGTCTTTTCGTGGGGCATCGGGAATGCTGATTTCAGTCGCATCCATATGATCGAAACTCCAAATACTGTCTTTGTTGGTCAAAGGCATAACTAAAACTGATCCAGGCCCGCCCATTTTTTTAGTGGAAGGTATTATGTCGTCACCTTTTTCAACCGCAGCACGTACTGGTTTGCCGAAGCGGGGATGTAAAATCGCAGCAGCATGTTCGATTTCACCGTCCAATCCAACTATAGCACCTTTCCCATAACTTACAATTTTGGAAGGTTCTACTTTCAAAGCAGCTACACCTTTTTCAGCAAGTAAACCACCGATTTCTGCGCCTAAATCGTAAAGAGGTTCAAGATCCTCCACATATTTCCCTGCATAAGGATTTTTAACTACTGCTGCGATTGTTACTTTTCTAGTTGGTGGATCGATTGTTTTTCCAATTTCGTGATGCGTTTCCTCAACTTGGATGACAATTTTGTGAATTTGTGGTTTCATTTAACCCCTTTTGATGAATGTATGAATTACTTGCAATTAAAAAAAATCTCTCTTAATTTAACAAAATTTATTTTACGATTAACCTTCTTGCATAGAGCGAGCTATAAATTTTAAAAATCCTAAATTCGGTCAGAGGTTAATATATTTGATTACTTTTATTATGTAAGTCTTCTTCGAATTAAAATTAATTTGATTAAATATCTATTTAGATCACATACTTGAAGTATTATTTTTTTCAATTTGCATGAACATAACGTATCAGCTAAAGTAATTGAATTATTTAATAAATTAAAATTCTCAAAGCTATTCTACTCAAAAAATATTAAATTTTCAAATGCAAATAAAGTCAAACAAATATCTCGTCGCTGTGCTTGGTGCTGGGACTATGGGTGAAGGAATTGCGCAAACTGTAGCAAGTTCAGGGCATCCAGTAATGCTCTATGACGTCTCTCAGCAGCAGCTAGAAATAGCTCTTGAGAACATTGCAAAACGTCTTGAGAGTTCTGTGAAAAAAGAAAAAATTACTGCTGAAAAAAGAGATCATATTCTAGGGAATATAAGTCCGCAAAAAACACTAGTGAAACTTGCAAAAGCGAAGCTTGTGATTGAAGCGATCGTAGAAGATCTTGCTATTAAACAAACCGTATTATGTGAGGTGGAATCGTTGTTAACAGAAGAAGCAATTTTAGCTACAAATACTTCATCTTTTGATTTAAATGAAATGGGCAACGTATTGAAATTCCCGCAGCATCTAGTTGGTATGCATTTTTTTAATCCTGCACCAGTTATGGAACTGGTGGAAATTGTAAGCTCAAAGGATACTGATCCTGTGGTAGCAGATACTGTTTTCAAACTTTCTGAACAGTGGGGTAAAAGTCCTGTACTCGTGCGTTCCAGTCCAGGATTTATTGTCAATAGAGTAGCTCGCCCATTTTACGGTGAAGCACTGGAGATTATAAAAGAAAACGAAATCAATGCTGCTGACTGTGATGCAATTATGCGTGACTGTGGTGGTTTCAGGATGGGGCCTTTTGAGTTGATGGATTTGATCGGACTTGATGTGAATTACGCCGTGACTAGTCAAATCTGGGAAAGTTATCATCGGCATCCTCGTTTTGCACCATCTGTTTTACAAAAAGAATTGGTGGATTCAGGACAATTAGGTAGAAAATCCGGGAAAGGTTTTTTTGAATATGGAGAGAATGAAGATAATGTTGCTGTTAAAAATGAGCAGCCTACCCCTGCTCCTGATTTGGTTATCCTGGAAGGTCAGGGTAAACTACCTGAATCTTTGCAAAAATTGCTTAAAGGTGGATCTGTACCAGTACAAAATAAATCCGGTGATGGAAATATACGATTTTCTGAGGAGGCTATTGTTGTTCCTTCAAATGGAAAAAGCTCGATTAAACGCTCTTACGAAATAGGGCAAAGCGTGATTTCAATAGATTTGTGTCTAGATTTTGAAAACTCTTCACGGATAGTATTAGCGCCTGCTCAGGAATGTCCCGAGAAAGATCTGCTGCAGGCAGTTGGCTTATTTCAGTCCTTGGGAAAAAAAGTTTCTGTGATCAAAGATATTGCTGGTATGGTGGTGACTCGTACAGTTGCTATGCTGGCAAACGAATCTTCACTACTAGTGGAGGAAGAAGTAGCGGATGCCGCAGGGGTGGATCTGGCCATGCGAAAAGGTGTTAATTATCCACTAGGTCCATTGGAATGGGCGGAGCAATGGGGATGGAATTCAGTTGTAGAAACCCTTGAAAATTTAGCGCAGGTAAACGCTGAGCGTTACAAAATCTCAGAGTGGTTGCAGACAAGGGCAAATTTAAGTTAAGGAATTTTTTACAACTTAACTATTATTGATAGCTTCGAAAATATTATAGATCTTGGGAAAGCTGTAATCATTATGTGCTGTTTCAAATAAACTATTTAAACTGATCTGAGATATATAACACAGATGAAGTAGCATGAAAAAAGGAAAATATTTTTAGTGAGACAAAATTTATAACAAATGAGCAAATAAAAACAAAATGAAAGAAGCTTTTTTATGTGATGGAATCCGAACTCCAGTTGGACGTTATGGTGGTGCTTTGTCAGGTGTCCGGGCGGATGATTTGGGAGCAATACCTATCAAAACCCTGATGGAAAGGAATTCAGGGGTTGACTGGGAAGCAGTCGATGATGTAATTTTGGGCTGTGCAAATCAGGCTGGAGAAGATAATCGTAACGTGGCTCGGATGGTAAGTTTACTTTCAGGATTACCGCTAACTGTCCCAGGTGCGACAGTTAACCGTCTTTGCGGTTCCGGTCTTGACGCAGTAGGGATTGCTGCAAGATCAATTAAGTCCGGAGATCAGCAACTGATCATAGCCGGCGGAGTTGAAAGCATGAGTCGAGCTCCTTTTGTAATTGGAAAATCAAGTACCCCATTTTCACGAAATGCTGAGATTTTTGACACAACAATCGGCTGGCGTTTTGTCAACAATCTGCTGCGAAATCAATATGGAATTGACTCCATGCCTGAAACCGCAGAAAATCTGGCAGAAAAATATAATATTTCACGAGAAGATCAGGATAAATTTGCATTGCGCTCGCAGCAAAAAGCCGGACAAGCACAGAAGTCTGGTCGTTTGGCATCTGAAATTGTGACTGTAAGCATTGGACAGCCAAAAGGTGACCCGATTTTGATTGAGCAGGACGAGCATCCTAGGCCAGGAACAAAACTGGAAAAACTTAGAGAATTGCCAACTCCTTTTCGGGAAAACGGTTCAGTCACTGCTGGTAATGCTTCAGGTGTAAATGACGGAGCAGCGGCTTTGATCGTTTCTTCTGAGAAAATGGTAAAAAAACAGAATCTGATTCCTGTCGCAAAAATAGTTGGTATGGCAACTGCCGGAGTTGAACCGAGTATAATGGGTTTTGGCCCTGTTCCTGCGACTCAAAAATTGCTCAATCTGACAGGATTTTCATTGGATCAAATCGGAGTTATTGAACTTAACGAAGCTTTTGCCGCTCAGGCTTTGGCAGTGATACGTGCCTTGAATTTGTCCGATGACGATGAACGAGTAAATCCTAATGGAGGAGCAATTGCTCTGGGACATCCGCTTGGCATGAGCGGTGCGCGCTTGGTATTGAGTGCTATGAGAGAATTACAGTCGCGTAGTGAACGTTATGCACTTTGTACAATGTGTATAGGTGTTGGCCAGGGGATTTCTATGTTAATTGAAAGAATCTGAGTCTTTCACTGTATAGTTTTTAATTTAAATGAAAATCATTGTAAAATGAAATTAACCATTTTAGGCAGCGGATGTCCATCGGTTGACTTGGAGAGACATGGTCCATCAGCTCTGATTGATTGTGGAAAAGGTGCAAAAATATTGATTGACTGCGGGTCAGGGGTTACTCAGCGATTACTTGAGCATGGAGTGACGGGAAAAGAGATTGATGCTTTGCTTCTTACACACCTTCATTCGGATCATATAGTCGATTTGTTTCAACTCATTATTTCAAGTTGGCATCAGGGGAGATCTCAACCTCAAAAGATATACGGCCCACGAGGAACCCAGGTTTATGTCGATCAACTGATGAAACTCTGGAAACCTGAGCTTGAACAGAGAATTGCACACGAACAAAGATCTTCAACCAAAGCCCTTGAAGTTGAAGTTACAGAAATCGAAAACGGGACTGAAATAAAATTTGGTGAAATGGAGATAAAGGCTGTTGAAGTAATGCACGAGCCTGTAAAACACGCATTCGGTTTTGTCTTTGAAACTAAGAATGAAAAAGCGGTTATCAGCGGAGATACAAAGTATTGTCCTACGTTAATTGAAGCGGCCAAAAAGGCTGATGTACTTCTGCACGAAGTTTTTATTCATGATGAAATGCCAGTTTCGGTAGGTCTCCGGACGGCTAAAACTCTGGAAAATGTAGCATCATATCACACGCTCGACAGTGTTGTCGGCAAGGTTGCTTCTGAAGCAAAAGTACGCTGTCTGATGTTGACGCATTTTGCTCCGCCTAAGTTTGACCGTGAAAAATTATTGTCCACAGTCAGTACCGATTTTAAAGGGCCGGTACTGATTGGCGAAGATCTCATGACTCTTGATCTTGAGCGGAACAGCCTTTCATGGAAAAAAATGCAAATCTCATTTGGAACTCACGATTAATTGTATCTGGCAATTGTGGATTATATTTGCAGGCCTATGTGCTTTTCAAATGAACTTTGAGTGCCTGTAGAGTCTGATATGATTTTTCTAGCATCATCATATGTCCACAATCCTGAAGGAGATGTGTCTTTGCGTTTGCAATGTTAGCGGAGAGTTTTTCACCTTGTTTTGGCGGAGTCATTTTGTCTTCGCTGCCCATCAAACATAGAGTGGGACAGGTTACTTTTTTTGCTGCTCGCATTCCGTTTTGATATGCATTACATGCTTTAAGGCCGATGCCCAAAGCTGCTTTGGGGGATGAACTCAGTAATGCTCGCCCCCCTCCGATCAAAGACATTCCTGGAACCGGCGAAGTACCGAAATGACCGGTTCTACCATGACCCCAAGAAGTTACCAAATCATAAGCCAACGATTCATTGTTCTCAGATCTTCCAGAATTGGATGCTGCTTCCAGCAAAACCGGATGCACAGGCATTGTTGCTGAAACGCCGAGCAAGCTTATGGAAGTTAGCAGTTTTGGATATCGAGCCGCGCATTCAAGTGCTACTAGCGCACCCATAGAATGTCCAACAAGAGAAGCCATCTTCAATTTAGACTTTGAAGCTCTGGTATTCCCGAAAATTTTAGCAGTCACATTAATCAATTCTGGAATCCAGTCCGCCATTTGTTCTATGTTTTCCATTAGAGGCCCTTCAGAACGCCCGTGCCCCGGAAAATCAATGGACAGTACAGAATAACCGTGATATGCGAAATACCGTGTTTGTAAATTCCAGACCGTGTGATCCATTCCTGCACCATGCAGGAAAATTATTAGAGGAAGTTTCGATGAAAGTTCTTTTCCTCCGGTGGCAGCGAATATTTGTATTTTTTTATTAGAAATTCCAGAAGCGATATTTAGTTTCATTTTGTTGTCCCTCTTGTTTTTGCAGACTTCCGTAAGGCTTGTTTAAAATCATCGATTATATCGTTTACATCTTCCAATCCCACCGAGAGTCGGATCATGTCCTCAGTCAATCCTGCCTTTTTCATGGTTTTGGAATCCATTTGCGCATGAGTCGTGCTTGCCGGATGAATCACAAGTGTTTTCGCATCTCCAACATTTGCCAAATGAGATGCGAGTTGTAATGAGTTTATAAAAGCTGCCCCTGCTTCACGTCCTCCACCGGGGCTTCCGGCCTTGACACCAAAAACAATGATTGAACCAGCTCCTTTAGGTAGAATTCGTGAAGCTAGTTCATGATCTGGATGATCCGTTAAATTCGGATGCTTGACCCAGGCGATTTCTTCACTGGACTTTAAAAATTCCAGTAATTTACCGGTATTGCTGATGTGTCTATCCATGCGGAGAGATAGAGTTTCTAAACCCTGTAAAAGATAAAATGCGTTTTGCGGACTCATCGCGGGGCCGAAATCCCGCATTGCTTCGGAACGCATTCTCATTGAAAAAGCCTGGGGTCCGAATTCTTCGAAAAAATTTATCCCTTCAAAAGCGGCATATGGTTCTGTAAGCGTCGGGAATTTTCCGTCAACTTCCCAGTCAAACTGTCCACCTTCAACCACAGCCCCACCTATCGCAACCCCATGACCTCCCATCCATTTTGTAACCGAATGTGAAACTAAATCTGCTCCCAATTCAAGAGCACGGCACAAATATGGTGTGTTGAATGTCGCGTCAATCAATAAGGGTAAACCAGCTTCATGTGCTATCTTTGCTATCTCAGGAACATCTAAAATTTCAAGACCAGGATTACCGATTATTTCTCCAAAAACGAGGCGTGTTTCTTTTCGGATAGCCTTACGAAATTCTCCTGGCTTACGAGGATTTACAAAAGTGGTTTCTATCCCGAAGCGTGGCAAAGTATGCTGGAAAAGGTTAATGCTACCGCCGTAAAGTGATGAAGAGGAAACGATGTGATTTCCCTGTCCCATCAAGGTCATGATTGCTGCAAATAACGCGCTTTGTCCTGATGCTGTAGCTACTGCTCCTGTCCCCCCTTCAAGGGCTGCAATTCGCTCTTCAAGTACTGAGACTGTAGGGTTTGAAATTCGGCTGTAAATGTGTCCTCCCTGCTCAAGATTATAGAGCGCAGCTGCATGGTCACTGTCCTTAAAAACATAGGATGTAGTTTGATAAATTGGTACTGCCCTCGCTCCTGTTTCAAGGTCTGGTCGTTGGCCGCCATGCAAACTTAAAGTGTTAAATTTAAATAATTTAGGATCCATGTTTCAATTATATTATTGTTGAATTAAGTTATTATAAATTTTTGTTGCTCCCGCTTTCGAGTGATTGAAGTTTTAAAAAAAATCTGAGAAAAACCATCCCCAACTAATCCAAAGCTTTTGAGACAATCTCAAAAACGTCTCCTGAGAGATTTGGAATTTTGAGTATTCTTTGCAACTGATCATTCATCTTTGTTTTATGTACAACAGCATAATTTTTCCAATTATTAAAAACGCTTACCAGTCGCGCGGCTGTCTGTGGATTTAAGGTATCAAGTCTTAGCACTTGGTCTGCTAGGAATTCATATCCGGAACCGTCAATTGCGTGAAATCTTAGCTGATTAAAGCGTGAAAACGTGCTGATCAAGGCTCGGATTTTATTAGGATTATTTTTTTCATATGCCTGGTGATTTGTCAGTACTTTAACATTATCTAATGTTTGTGGCAAAGACGAGATTGCCTGTAAAGCAAACCACTTGTCCATCACTAACTTATTCTTTCCCCATTTTTTTTCAAACTCTTTAAAAACTACTTTACGTTCCTCACAATCTATGTGTGTAAGGACTCCAAGTGCACCCGCAACGTCCGTCATGTTTTCGTTTTTGTGGAACTGAGTTAGTGATAATTTGCGAATCTCTAAACTTTCTAATTCAGATAAATAACTGAGGCATAAATTTTTCAAGCTACGGCGCCCCATCGATTGGTGATCTATTTTAAATGTACCTTCATTCTGAAAATTGAGATAAGTATTTTTAAATTCAGGCTGAAGTTTTTGTGCTAACTCCGTCCGTAAAAATTTTCGTGTCTTATGAATTGCTAACACATCAATGATATCCATGAATTCGCCAAGGTATGATTCATTTGGAAAACTTAGCGCGAGAGCTAAAAGTGCAGGATCACTATCTGCAGTTTGATTGAGGAGGCTACGGAAAGCATTTTCCAATTCAGTAGGTAATTGGAAAGGCTGATTATTTTGAAAACGCTGGATTTGTTCTAATGAAATCCGAATCATCAGTTGCTGACCAGCTTCCCAGCGGTTGAATTCGTCAGTGTCATTGGCCAATAAAAAGGCTAGGTCAGCATTATTATAATCAAAATGTAACTTTACCGGTGCAGAAAATCCACGTCCAAGAGATGGAACTGGCTCAATCGGTATGTCTTCAAAGACAAAAGTTTCAATTTTCTTGCGGAGTTCTAGGATTATTGTATCCGTAAGTTTATCCGCAGTGGATTCTGATAATTTTAATGGTAGATCATTGCCATCTGTGGATAGTAAACCCAATGCTAAAGGAATATGAAAAGGTTGTTTTTGGAAGGATTGTTTAGCATTCTGGGTGGAGTTTTGATTTTCAACCGGCGTTGTTTGTATTTCATGCAAGTCATTCTGCGATTTTTCAGCATAAAATCCTTTTTGACCTACAGTATTCGGACACGATTGGTGAACTGTCAGGGAATACGTTTTAGCTTCCGCATCATGCGAGCTGCTGACATGGAGTTCGGGAGTACCAGACTGACCATACCAGCGTCTGAATTGCTGCAAATCAACTTGGTTTGCATCTTCCATTGCAGAGACAAAATTATCACATGTCACGGCTTGACCATCATGTCTTTCGAAATAAAGATCAGTGCCTTTCCGAAAATTATCTCTGCCCAAAAGAGTATAAATCATACGTACTACCTCCGCACCCTTTTCATAAACTGTCATGGTGTAGAAGTTGTTTATTTCCATATAAGAATCTGGACGTATAGGGTGACTCATTGGACCGGCGTCCTCAGGGAACTGATGTATACGCAAGCGGTCGGCATCTGTGATACGCTGCACTGCCCTGGCATTAAGATCGGAGGAAAACTCCTGATCACGAAAAACAGTGAAACCTTCCTTGAGACTAAGTTGAAACCAGTCACGGCAGGTGACACGATTCCCAGACCAATTGTGAAAATATTCGTGACCGACAACCCCTTGAATATTGTAGAAATCTGCATCAGTAGCAGTTTCTTGAGAGGCTAGTATCAGCTTGGAATTAAAAATATTGAGTCCCTTGTTTTCCATTGCTCCCATGTTGAAATCATTGACTGCGACTATCATGAACAAATCTAGGTCATACTCCCGCCCGAAACGTTCTTCATCCCAGCGCATAGACTCTTTGAGTGATTTCATAGCGTGATCGCAAAATTCAATATTTTCCGCTTCTACGTATATTTGCAATTTTACCTCACGTCCTGAACATGTAAGGAATGTGTCTTCAATGTTTAGTAAATCTCCGGCAACCAGTGCAAAAAGATAAGACGGTTTTGGGAATGGATCTTCCCATTTTACCCAATGTCTGCCGTCAGTTAGTTTTCCCCTGTCGAGCAGATTGCCATTTGATAACAATACCGGATAGAGTTTAGGATCTGCGGAAATAGTCGTACTGTAAAGTGACATTACATCAGGACGATCTAGGAAATATGTTATTTTGCGGAAACCTTCTGATTCACATTGAGTGCAGAAAAGTTTTCTAGATTTGTAAAGTCCCTCAAGTTCGGTGTTGTTTTGGGGTTGAATCCGGACTTCAGTTGTCAATACAAATTTTTCAGGAACATCAGTTATTGTCAATTGTGATTCGTCAACTTGATACTGGTCCTGAGTTAATTCGATATTATCCAAATTGACAGTCAAAAGTTCCATTTTCTGTCCGTTTAGTACTAATGTTTTGCTGTTTTCAGAGGATGCGGAATTTTTTTGGACGTTGAGTTGTGCTTTAACTGTTGTCCATTCCTCAGCTAAATCAATATGCAGATCAACCGTATTGATCAAAAACTGTGGGGGCTTGTAATCTTTGAGATAAATTGTTTGAGGGGTTTGTGTTTTCAAGCTACTCTTCCATTAACAGTGTTTGAGTCGTTATTGTCGAATGCTGAGGAATGATGAATCATATAGACAGAAAAATTTAGATTATAAAATTCACGATTTGCAGACATTTTTTTGTATTAGGTTTCTAATTTCGAACTATTCAAGTAAAAAGTAATGATAAAAAAATCACAGAAAATTTGAAAGCGTAAATATCGAAAATACCATGAAAATGGATATCATTATTTTTCAGATTTTGAAGTCCTCAACTTTTCTTCCCGACTAAAAAATTTAAGCCCAGAGTTCATAAAAATTATGTTTTATCTTTATTAAGAGAATGTTATCTCTTAAAAATAAGTAGAGATATCTGGCAAAGTTTTTCGCTTAATATCTGGCACTTTTGCATTTTTATCAGGATAACCTACGACCAGTAACAAAAAGGGGCGTTCCTGTTCTGGCCGATGTAAGATTTTATTGAGAAAGCGCATTGGGCTAGGTGTATGAGTCAATGAAGCTAATCCTGCTTGGTGAATGGCGCTGATCAAAAATCCAGTGGCAATGCCTACGGATTCATTGACATAATAGTGTTTTACGCGTTTACCTTGTTCATTAACACCATGTACCTTGGCAAAAATAGCAATTAAATAAGGAGCGCTTTCCAGAAAAGGTTTGTGTTCATCCGTTCCCAATGGCTCCAAAGCTTTAAGCCATTCACTGGTTGCACGGCTTTTATAAAAATCTTGCTCTTCCTTTTCAGCAGCCTTCCTAATTTGGCTCTTGATTTCCGGATTAGAAATGACCACAAAATGCCACGGATGCTGGTTTGCTCCATTCGGTGCGGAGTCAGCCACTCGCAAACAATTTTGAATAATATCCAGTGGTACATGACGTGGCGAAAAATTACGAACAGTTCGCCGACTTTTCATGTTTTCGTAATACACTAACGAACGGTGTTTTACTTCTTTGACGCTATATTTTTGAAAATCCAATGGAATTAAATTTAATTGAGCTTGGGTATTATATTTTTTGCTACTCTTCATGGTCTAATACTATTGA
>SHAT01000069.1 GCA_004213175.1 Pseudomonadota bacterium
GATTACGGAATGGGTGCGCAAATGCTTTATATGCTTGGTGTTCGGAGGATGCGCTTAATGACTAATAATCCGCGAAAAATTGTCGGACTTCAGGGACACGGTCTAGAAGTTATAGAGAGGGTGCCACTAGAAATTCAGAGCATTCCCGGAAATGAAAAGTACATGCATACTAAAAAACACAAACTAGGTCATATCCTGAATATTTAAAATTGTCTCTAGTCATATTTAATTCTGTTGTAACAAACTTACATACCCAAAAATTACGTAATATTGAATAGATACTTTTGAACGATTCTTGAATGTGAAGAGAATGTCAGCGATAAGAAAGAGTTAATATTTTTGAATATTTCTTAGATTATTTTTTGTATGAATATTGTTAAAAGCATTTTCATTAATTTAAACATACTATGATTGAATCACAAACTGAATTGGTAGAGGCGCTCAAAGAAACGGATGCCTATCAAAATTCACCCAAGAGGATTAAGTTAATAGAGACTTCAACCTCATTTTTGTTTAATGCTGATGACAAGCTGTATAAAGTTAAAAAGTTTGGTAATGAATATGCGACATTAGCTGTTAAAGAAGCATTTTGCTTCGAAGAGTGCCGCCTCAGTAAGCGTTTTAATCAAGACTGGGCCATAGAAGTTCTACCTATAATGGAACACAAAGGTAAGATCATAATAGGCGGTACTGAGGGTAAAATAATCGAGTATGCCCTAAAAATGGATTCACTTGAGGATCAATGGTCACTTTCCCAGCTTTTAGCAAAAGACAAGGTAACAGCCAAACACATTCGCATAATTGCAACCAGAATAGCTGAGATTCACGCCAGTTCACCTGCAAGTGACCTGGCTGCGGAGTCGGGCAAACCGGAACCTTTTAGAGCACTCTGTAACGACATGCTTTTTCAGCTGAAGCGATATTTTGAAGCATCTTTAACACAGCCAATATTAGACATGATCCGGCATCCCCTAGAAAAGTTCATCGATGATAATAAGCGACTATTCAACAAACGTCAAAAAAAAGGACGAATAGTCATGGGGCATGGCGCTTTTTTACCTGAACATATTTTTGTTAATGGAGATCAGGTACACTTTATCAGTCCCCAGGAAGTACAAAAAAAGTTGGCAGTTCTGGACGTAGCAAATGATGTGTCCTCTTTAACAGTCGAACTCTCACTTATGAGTAAACCTGAGCTATTAGATTCATTCCTACAGCAATATCTTGACGTCTCAAATGATCAGGATTTAATCAAAATGTTGCCACTGTATCAAACTTATTGTGCACTAAAACAAGGCGTAAAAACTTGCGAACTTAGAGTCTCCCAACAGAATGATGAGTTGGGAAGATTAGCTATGGATTATTTCAATCTTGCCGTCCGTTTCTCAAGAGAAATCCCAAGAATATAACTACTAACTTCATTTTCATTCGTCCTTATACGCCTTACTAAATTTAGACCATCCAGCAAAAACTTTTCAAGACTATGAAAGAAGTGTCTAAAAGACTCGCATTTCCAAAGATGGAAGAAGAAATTCTAGAATTCTGGCGCGAAGAAAATATTTTTCATAAATCAATCGATCAACGCCCTGAAAGCAAAGCTTTCAGTTTTTATGACGGACCGCCGTTTGCGACAGGTCTTCCACATTATGGACATCTGTTGGCAGGAACGATCAAAGATGTTATCCCACGCTACAAAACAATGCGTGGTTTCAGAGTTGAACGACGCTTTGGCTGGGACACACACGGTCTACCAGTGGAATATGAAGTTGAGCAGGCACTTGAACTTAACGGACACCACGAAATCGAAACATTCGGTGTAGAAAATTTTAACGAGGAATGCCGTTCTATTGTTTTGCGATACACTCGAGAATGGCGGGAAACAGTCGAACGTATGGCACGTTGGGTTGATTTCGAAAATGATTATAAAACTATGGATGTTGACTTCATGGAATCAGTCTGGTGGGTATTTAAACAACTTTGGGATAAGGGACTAATTTATGAAGGAGTGAAGGTTGTTCCATATTCATGGAGAGTCTCCACCCCACTTTCAAATTTTGAGGCAAATCTCAATTACAAAGATATTCAGGATCCTTCTGTCACTTTGAGATTTAAAATCAAGGACCAGGAAAACTTTTATTTTCTAGCATGGACGACCACTCCATGGACTTTGCCTTCAAACATGGGACTTTGTGCAGGGCCTAATCTCAATTATTGTAAAATCAGAGATAAAAAAAACGGTGATATATATTTTCTGACAAAATCACGAATCGAGACATATTTCGAGGAAGGAAGTTTTGAATTGTTGAATGAGATGAAGGGTACAGAACTAAAGGGAATGACTTATGAACCGCTCTTTGATTTTGCCAAAAATAGGGTCGATACAGCCAACACATGGGCAATGCAACTGGATGATTACGTCAGCGATGACAGCGGAACAGGTATAGTACACTTAGCATGTTTTGGAGAAGATGATGTTCGTATTTTCCAACGTGAAAACATCCCGATTTTTGATCCGGTGAATGAAGAAGGAAATTTCATGGATTACATGGATTTCATCGCAGGCATGAATATCAAAGATGCAGACAAATTAATTATACAGCGCCTTAAAGAAGAACAAAAAATGTTCCTCCATGAAACTGTGCAGCACAGCTATCCATTTTGCTGGCGTACAGATACTCCCTTAATTTACAAACCAATTTCAACTTGGTTTGTAAATGTTGAGAAGATAAAAGAGAGAATGGTTGCACATAACAGGACTGTGCATTGGGTTCCTGGACATATTCGCGAAGGACGTTTTGGTAAATGGCTTGATAACGCACGTGATTGGGCTATCAGCCGTAACCGTTTTTGGGGAACCCCTCTGCCTGTTTGGAAAAGTGAAGACGGAGAAGTAATTTGCATTGGTAGTGTCGAGGAACTGCAAGAAAAAACTGGGAAAAAAATAGAAGATATTCATAAACATTTTGTTGATCCATTGTTCATAGAACAAAATGGAAAAACTTTCAAACGTGTTTCGGAAGTACTAGATTGCTGGTTTGAATCAGGTGCTATGCCTTATGCACAAGAACATTATCCATTTGAAAATAAGGAACGTTTCGAATCTAATTTTCCAGCAGATTTTATCTGTGAAGGCTTAGATCAGACGCGTGGCTGGTTCTACACGCTCGCCGTTTTAGGTTCAGCATTGTTTGATACGCCAGCTTTCAAAAACTGTGTGGTCAACGGATTAATACTGGCTGAAGACGGAAAGAAAATGAGTAAACGGCTAAAGAACTATCCGGATCCAAACGAAATGGTGAATAAGTACGGAGCAGACGCAATCCGTCTCTATATGCTCAACAGTCCTGCAGTACGAGGAGAAGATTTACGCTTTTCGGAAAAAGGCCTGATTGAAACTACCAGGCAACAACTCCTACCGCTTTGGAACGCGCTCACTTTTCTTAGTACATACGCTAATATCGATGGCTGGGAGCCTACCACCGATAATATTTCCGTGAAAAAAAATAATCCTATGGATCGTTGGATTATATCACGTTTACAGAAACTGATCACTGAAGTAAAAATAGAAATGGACAGATATGATCTTAATCGTTCTGTAGCACCATTTGTAGGATTCATCGATTTGTTAACAAATTGGTATATCAGACGCAGCAGGAGACGTTTCTGGAAATCCGGTCAGGGGCAAGACAAAAATGAAGCATACGCTACACTATATACAGTACTTTTTGAATTCAGTAAAATAATAGCCCCTTTCATTCCATACATTGCAGATGCGATTTTCCATTCATTACGTCAGGAGACAGACCAACAAAGCGTTCATCTGGCTATTTTTCCAGAAGAAGATTCTGACAAAAGGGATTTAGAATTAGAAAAGCAGATGGATTTGGTTCTATCTACTGTCACCATGGGACGTGCGCTTCGCGCAAAACATCAGTTAAAAATACGCCAGCCCCTACCGAAGATATTTCTTGTAACTCATGATCCAGAGGCAAAATCCGTTTTAGAAAACCTTGGAGATTTAATCAGTGATGAACTCAATGTCAAGGATATTGTCATCACTCCCGATGATGATGAACTTGTCAATTTAAGCACAAAGGCCAATTTTAAAACTTTGGGGCCTAAGCTCGGCAAAAAAATGAAAATTGTTGCAAAGACAGTTGCTGAACTGAATCTAGAGGAAATCAGAAAACTACAAATCGGAGGAAAAATCACATTGATAATTGAAGGAGATACATTAGAATTATCACCAGAAGATGTCATGCTACAAAGGCAGGAAAAAAAAGGTTTACTAGTAGAAACAGATAATCGTTTAACCGTTGCTCTAGACACTGAATTGAGTGAAGATCTAATTCAAGAAGGGTTTGCACGTGAGTTTGTGAACAAAGTCCAGAATATGCGAAAAGAAATGGATCTTAATGTGATGGACCGCATAAATATCACTTATCATGCTTCAGAAACACTGAAAACGGCACTAGTAAATTTCACTGATTTCGTTAGTACTGAAACCCTTGCAGACCAAATGAAGTTTAAATTAACTCCAGAAGGATATGAGTGGGATTTAAATGGTGAGCCTTGTAAGATACATTTATCAAGAAACCTTTAATATGCAAACTATTCTGAAAGAGAAAACATTTTTTTTAAGGATTTTCACAACCTTCAAGTAAAGCAACAAATTAAACTTTTTTTACTTCAATAGATTAGACTCTTACTTTTTCATTTCCAGCTTAATCTGACTTACCAGATTATTTTTGATCAGTTGTTTCATAGAATCGTAAGTTTTAAGATCTTTTTGAGCAAGTTCTTCCGCAATTTCAAGAGCACGCGGCATTAATTTTTCAGGCAAGTGAGTTTCATCGACAACCCCCATTTTTTGAGCATCAACACCCCCAATTCGTCTCCCTGTCAGCAAGAGTTCACGAACTGCCTGCTTGTTTGGAAGTAAATCGGCCAACTCATATAAAATTGGAGAAAGCGGAATTTTAACGTCAATTTCGGTAAAAGCAAACCACCCTCTATCCTCACGCATTATCCTGAAGTCTAATGCTGAGGCAAACACCGCCCCTCCCGCCATGCAGTGACCAGTCAAACAGCCAACTGTCGGCAGAGGTAATAAGGCCCAACGTCCAAATACTTCTTCAAGCTCTCTGAGAATACTTTCAAACTCCCCTTCTGATTGATCCACAATCCAATCAAAATCCAAGCCGACACACCATGATTTTGGATCACTACTTGTAACCACAACAGCAGATTTTTCCGAAACCATTTCCAATTCATTTAAAATTTGACGATGAGCGCATAACGAATCAGTGTTAATCGCGTTACCACTTTCAGGGTCATTAAGGGTAACAACGTAAATATTGTTCTTTTTTTCAAGTTTTATTAATTCCATTATGTCTGTTTTTAAAGCTTTCTGTTTGTATCAATTTCTCTAATATTTTAGAAATTTATAGCTAATTTTGGTTTATTTTAAACCGGTTTTATCTTATTTCAAACATATTTTTTAGTGGAAATAGGACAGCAGGAAACTAAGTGTAAAGATTGAAATAACAGTAGACATAAAAAAAGCACTGCTGGCGACAGATTGTCCTACATTATAACGACTAGCAAAAAGAAATGGATTAACCCCTGTTGGTTGAGCTGCTAACATTACCAGAACCTGAATCCATATTACTTCTTTAATCCCAAAGACAAGAGAAGCCATTACCCATACTACCAACGGGTGTATGACTGTCTTCATAATTAGGACCAAAGGTACTTCCTGCCAAGGTATATCTTTTCTAAAACCTGCTAGTGTTGCACCCAGAGCAAATAATGCACACGGAGTGACAGAGTCTCCTAGGAACTTTGCCACATCATCGAGAGGCTTCCACAAGGATATTTCAAAATAATTACATAATATTCCGGAAAGTAGGCCAATAATGAGTGGATTTTTTATCACTCCAAAAGTAGTCCTTAAAATGACCGTTTTCAGTCTTCCCTTCTCTTTTTTTCCAATTTCAAGCATGATTGTGAAAAGTGGGACCATAATTAGTCCATGCGTACCTATTATAATAAATAAAGGCACAACAGCCTTTTCACCAAAAGCAAGTAATATAATTGGAATTCCAAGCAGAACTGTATTTGAAAAACTACATGAGAAAGCATTGATCACCTGTTGTGAAAAAGTTCGTTTCCATAACAAATGTGATAAACATATACCAGATAACAAGACAATCAACGTTCCTATATAATAAGAACCAAGGTAATCCCATGGGATTACCTCTGGCAAATTTGTGACAGTAATGGTACGGAGTAATAGCATCGGCACTGCAAAATCAAAGACGTACCTCGTTAGACCACGTACAGCTGATTTTTCAAACAAACCTAATGTAGAAGCAAAATAACCAACTACTAACAATCCGAAAATCGGTAAAATTATATCAAATACAGGTCCGAACAATTTGATGTGAGACAAGGATAGTAGGTTAATTCATGGAAGAAATTCAGTTTGAAGTAATTGAGAATAGACATATATCAAAAATACAATCCAAATTATGATGTCTAATGTCTCAACTTTTTTGCTTTTCAGGCCCAAGAGGCTTTATAACTATCATCAATTGAGGTAATAGCGTCAAAGCCGCAATTAAGGCAATCAACATCGCCAGTCCAGTCAACAAACCAAAATAAATACTTGGAATAAATTTTGAGAGTACAAGGATTGAAAAACCTATGATAATTGTAATTGAGGTGTAATACATTGCATAACCTATGCTTTCATGTGACCGATGCATAGCCTGCAAATATTTATTATCTTTAGCAAATTCGAACCTGAATCGATGGATGTAATGAATCGTATTGTCTACTGCAATACCAACACTAATAGCTGCGATTGTAATGGTCATCATGTCCAAAGGGATTCCCATCCAACCCATAACTCCTAATACCACCCCAATTGAAAGTACATTAGGAAAGATCGCAATTAGAGCAATCGTTATTGATCGGAAAAGAAAAATAAACATAATGAGAAATGCAGCTATTACTACACCCAAAGTAAGTATTTGTGACTTAAAGAGGCTTTGTAGCATATTATTGTAGAGTACAAGCAAATTTGCGAGACGCCCTTTCTCGTGTGGAATATTCAACTTTTCTTTTAGATCAAGTTGAATCTGTTTCAAAAGCTCATTTCGACGTAAATCTGGTTCCGAATCCCTTATTCTCACGTAAAACCTAGCCTCATTGTTTTCGATAGATACATAAGGATCCATAATTATTTTACGATAATTATCCGGGAGTTCGTTATAAAGAAGTGCGAGTAAAAAATCGTCCAGAGGTTTCCCAGAATTAAGAGTTTTTCCAATTTTCAGCATTGTCCCGAGTGAAAGTACTTTACCTGTATGTTGAAGTCCATCTAGATAGTCATGAATTTCTTCTATCCTTCTCATTTTTTCTGCCGTAAACCAATATTGAGCTTCACCAGCACTTTCATCAAACTCTTCTTCAAAAGAATCAAACTCTTCTTCATCTTCTATTGCTACCTCCGTTTTTTCTTCTTTAGCAGCAATCTTAGAATCATCTTCATTCTGTTCAAGATTTATAACCACATCAAGAGATGTTGTACCTCCTAGTTGCTGATCTATCGTCTTCATGCCCTGATATATTTCAGTATTTTCTCTAAAATAATCGATAAAGCTGTTTTCCACATTCAGTTTTAATGCTCCCAGAACACTCATAATTAAAGCAGCAACACTTATGATAAGAATACTTTTTCCATGCCTTTCAGTAATATCAGCAAATATTTTTGTCAGAGCAAAGCGTGATTCAAATGAAATATTCGGCATTGCCTTTGGCATCTGCATCAATAGTACTGGAAAAATCAAAAACGTCAAAAAGAGAGACACTCCAATTCCAGCACTCATCATCCAACCAAAATTCATAACAGGAAAAATTCCACTAAATACTAAAGAAGCAAACCCAACAACAGTAGTTAATACTGCAAAAGTACAAGGTCTAGCCATAAAAATGGTCGATTCTAAAATCAACTGACGCTGATTCATTTCTGGATTTAAGCCTGCCAATTCTCTATAACGAACGATCAAATGGATTGTAATCGCCATGGTTATAATGAGTTGTATAGAAATAAAATTCGAGGAAATCACCGTTACTTCCCAACCGAATAGGCCTAAAATTCCACACGTAATGATCACAGAAAATGTACAGGTTATAAGGGGTAGCACTATCCAACGAACCTGCCTGAAAATGATCCAAAGGGTGAGCATTAAAAAGACTAAAACAGCACTACCAAAAATCCTAAGATCACTTCTGATAAAAGTAATCAAATCATCCGCAACCATACTTGCGCCTCCAAGAAATATCTTCGCATCTCCACGGTATTTTTCTGCAATAGACCTGACTTGAGAGATATTATGGTGCTCAACAATTCGCATTTTATCCCGATGATTTTTAAAATCTAACAGAACCGTTTCAAGCTCTTTCTGCTGAATAACACTTAAAGTTTCCTCTTTTTGTTTTTTTCTTAAACTATTCCTCTTCTTCAGTAATTCACTATACAATGTATCATCATGGAGATTGATCAATAGTGCAGTTGTTTTGAAATCCGGACTTACAAGATTATCCCTGTAAATGGGACTTTTTAGAAATTCTTTTTTAGCAAGAGCCTTATCGATTCCTGGAGACTCAAGTGTAGGAACATTTTTTATCAGTTCCTTGATGGGTTTAGGGGGGCTTTCTAATAGTGGTACGTTTAGGATGGAATCTATTGATTCAACACGATCCAATGCAAGCAATTCCGCACTTAATTTACGCAAAGAGTTTAAAGTCGAATCTACGAGTAATTCTTCTTGTGGACTGTAAGTTAAGACAAGAAAATCACTGGTTCCATATCGCTCATTTACCTTGCGAGTAAACGCGAGATCTTTGTCATCTTCAAGCAACAGAGTTTCTGCAGATGCATCTATTTCTAAATGCTGTGCTTGGAACCCCAATGCTGTGACACAAAGCAGCAAAAAAAATAAAATGCTTTTTGGATAACTAAGAATAACTTTGTCGTAAAAATTCCTCAACATCAGGACTCCAACTCATCCGAAGAACGCAGACGTTCAATTAATTTTTCTAATGACTCATTCTTCAATACACCCGAAAACTGGGAGCGGTATGTCTGCACAATACTAACTCCTAAAACATCAACATCATAAACCATCCAGGTATTTTTCTTTGTCTTGTAGAGTTTATATGTCATCTCCATTTTATCGTCCTTGCTAACAAGATAAGTCAGCACTTCCACTCGTTTTTTCTTAATCAGTTTTGCTTCATCAACTACTACTTCTTCATCAGTATAAAGATCAAGTTTGTCCAGATAAGATTGTTTCAATCTCTCCACAAACAATTCAGTAAACTCTTTCCGGCCTTCAATACTGAGTTTTTTCCAATACTTTTTACCTAAACTCAACCTAGCCATTAAACTAAAATCAAAAAGACCATCTATTGTTTGTAAAATCCCTTCTTTTTTTTCTTCTTTAGTCAAATTGTTATCCTTGAGGGTACTGATGACATGGTCAACTTTCTCTTTGGTCATTTCTCTGATTGCACTCACTTCATCTGCGACAAGTAAGGAAGTCCCGAAAGAAAAGGAAAAGATAGAAACAAATAACACATTAAATATGATTTTTTTAGTAGTTTGCATGTTTATTCCCTAATTTGTTTAGCACGGTTTTGCTCATAGACATCTCTTAAAAAAGGATAGAGTTCGATTGCATCTTTTTTCAGATTTTCATATTGACCAATCCGTAGAGATTCGTTATTGACTGTTTTTAACAATTTCATATTCACAGCCTGAAGTGTCTGTCTGGAGACACCTAAATATTCTCCCTCTTGTTTGGGGAAGTTATAAGGCCTGTTTTCAACATAATTTGCTGGATCCATTTGTATATCCGGATACAAGCTGAACATGTCACGCAAATTCGACGGTCCTAAAAATGGTATAACAATGTGAAAACCTCCACCAACTCCGTAGTAACCAAGAGTTTGCCCAAAATCTTCCTCATGAGATTCAAAACCAAACAAGTCTTTGGCTGGATCCCACAATCCTAAAATTCCAATTGTGCTGTTAATACTGAATCTGAGCAATTCTTCTCCAGCATTTTTTGCCTTTAGCTGAAGCGCATTATTAGCAAAGCGCAGTGGGAATAATAGATTATGAAAAAAGTTTTTCACTCCACGTCTTACCATACTAGGTAAAACCCAACGATACCCGCGTGATACTGGATCTAGAACATAAAAATAAAAAACGTCATTAAATCCTGTCATCACACGGTTATAACCGCTCAATGGATCGAAAATTTCTTTTTCAGAAGCAGAAAATTCATCTTCAAATTCATCATCAAAACCATCTTCATCCTCAAACTCATCTTCATCCCCGCCTTCCTCGTCAAATGAGGAGTCATTTAACAGAACTGCATTAGAAGATTGTGAAGCTTTTTCCTGGGCTACAACTATTTGCCCTTTCAAAGTCATAATCGACATGGCAAATACAATGAAACAAGTTAAACAAACGAGTATATTTTTAGGCATTATCTATCACATTACTATCTATCTGTTAGCATTTAGATTTCACTTTTTTCCTCTCATTTGCAAGATTATTACTGCTCATCTATTTTTTTTGAACTGCGCTTCTGTTTTTTTCAGCATAAACTAATGTTATATATAATTGCTGAATTGTAACATTTGGATATACTTCGCAGAATCTATGTAAATCTACTTAAAATCAGCTAATTTTAAATCCGCATTTCTTAGTAGAAACAGTCAACTTAAATAAGTTTTCTTTTTGATCCCTCCACATATGATACAATTATTTCAGTTACTTATAAGAATTGGCATATATTTTGTAGAATATTATATAAACAGAGGATTGACCTGCAAAAGTTCGGTCCAAAGTACGGCTTCAGTCGGATCTCTAGACAGGATAAAATTCTGTTTTGAGCTCAGGTTGATCAAGCCTTGGCGTTCGCAAGAACTTCATAGACATTTTCATCAAGGATGCTCACCAGTACCTAGAATAATTGAAAATGTTAACTTACTTAACCAATAATAATAAAGGAGTTAGATGAGCAAGCTATTATTATTATTTTCAATAATGATGGCGACATGGATGGTTGTTAGTTGTGGGACAACAGATGGAACTAAAGCAGGTCCCGAATTAGGTTATTATGAAGACAAGAAAGAAATGAAGGAGGGAAGCTATATTTTCTCTGCGACTTCTGTTTGGCATTGTGTAGTATCTTCAGCACCATGGCTGGACAAAGACTGTGATTAGAAATTTGAGATTATTTAAAGATATTCTCAAAATTTGTGATCCTTCTACTGATCTTTCTAATAGTGTTATTTAGGACGCGCAGGTCAGTTTTTTACTGACATAATCGGCTATTTTTGTACCGGTACCATCTTTCTGGTAACTGCGCGTTTTATTTAACAATGGTTGCTACACTTTTATTTCAATTCGTGTTCCAGAATTTTAGCCCTCCTTCTGTATCAACTTAGTTA
>SHAT01000007.1 GCA_004213175.1 Pseudomonadota bacterium
CCACAGAAAGATTTATAAAAAATGATGAGGAGGATTAAAAAGCGTTGCAGAGCGGCAGACCTGGAGGTCCGCCGCTAGAAAATTAGCCGGTCAACAAACCACCGTATTGAATGAAAAACGGAACAAAAACTAAACTGAGTATAGCCGAAAGTTTCACCAGTATATTTAAAGATGGCCCTGATGTATCCTTGAAAGGATCTCCTACAGTATCTCCTACAACAGCCGCTTTGTGTGTCTCAGTGCCTTTTCCACCTAGGTTGCCTTTTTCAATGTATTTTTTTGCATTGTCCCATGCTCCTCCAGAATTAGCTGAAGCAATTGCAAGCACTCCTCCTGAAACAAGCGAACCAGCTAAAATTCCTGCAACTGCAGGAACTCCAAACAGGAAACCCACAAAAAGTGGTGTTCCCATGATCAGAATGCCAGGCGGAATCATTTCACGAAGAGCAGCCTCTGTCGATATTCCGACACATTTTTCATAATCTGGTTCAGCGGTTCCTTCCATGATTCCCGGAATTGTTTTGAACTGCCTGCGTACTTCCTCAATCATATCAAAAGCAGCTTTCCCAACAGACTTCATGGTCATTGCTGAAAATAGGAAAGGCAGCATCGCTCCGACAAACAAACCTGTTAGTACAAGTGGATCAAGTAGGTTGATGCTGTCCATGATTTTTGCTTCAGGATCTAGTAGGTCCGCCCGTGTTAAAAATGCTGAAAAAAGAGCGAGGGAAGTTAGAATAGCAGATCCAATAGCAAACCCTTTTCCGATTGCTGCAGTTGTATTACCTGCTGAATCCAGCACATCGGTACGGTCTCGGATATTTTCTCCCATGCCGGTCATTTCTGCAATTCCACCTGCATTATCAGCAACCGGTCCGTAAGCGTCAATTGTCAATCCAACTACCAATGTACTCAACATACCGATTGCTGCAATTGCGACTCCGTACATACCGGCCATTGTGAAGGGGATAAAAATACTTGCACCCAAAAGTAGGATTGAACCGGCGGCACTTTGGTAACCAAGAGCGAGACCGAAAATGATGTTGGTTGCTGCACCGGTTTCAGAGGCTTTTGCTACTTCCTGAACTGGTTTGAAATCATGTGAAGTATAGTATTCGGTCAGTAAACCAACAAGTAACCCTGCAACAGCACCTGTCAAGTAGCAAAGAAAAACACCCATGTTTGTATAAACCTCACCGTTTATTTCAAAACTTTCCGGCAGTGCCCACATGGAAACAAAATACATTGCAATCGCACTCAAACCAGTAGCAACAATTAGCAGTCTTTTTAATGCAGGTGCAACGTCCTCCTCTTTCTTCACTTGTGCAGTAAACATAGTAAGAAGACTGATTGGAATTCCAACTGCAGAAATTAAAATTGGAAATAAAAGAGCTTCCAGATTTGTTGCAAAAGCAACTGCCCCAATGACTAGAGCTGCACATGTACTTTCAGCGCAGGAACCAAATAAATCAGCACCCATTCCCGCGACATCACCTACATTGTCTCCAACATTGTCTGCAATTACAGCCGGATTGCGTGGATCATCTTCCGGGATACCCTGTTCAACTTTTCCGACAAGGTCAGCACCTACATCTGCGGCTTTAGTAAAAATACCACCACTGACACGTGCGAAGAGTGCAATGGAAGAGCCGCCAAGTCCAAAACCTGCCATGACTTCCATCAAAATATGTTTTTCTATTCCCGGGATAAGGGCATCAAGTACTAGGTAAATACCGACAAGTCCCAAAACTGCTAGACCGACTAGGCCGAAACCCATTACAGCACCAGAGTTTAGTGCGACATAAAAGGCATCCGCGATTGAATTTTTTGCGGCAGTTGTAGTTCTTGCGTTGCCAATAGTTGCAATTCTCATCCCGATGAATCCCGACAGGATAGAAATTACACAGCCTAGTAGAAATGAGATTGCAGTGTAAAGTCCTTCATTAACATCTGGTGTATGTGGATCATCAATCAAAAGTGCGATCAAAATCCCAAATCCCGCCATGAAGTATACCATGTACTTGTACTCAGCTTTAAGAAATGCCATTGCTCCTCTGGCAATTGCACCGTGAATTTTTGTTAGTTTTTCTGCTTCTTCAGTGTTTTCTATTCCTTGTGTTATTGGAATACTTGAAACTTTGATATAGTAAATAAGTGCTATTCCTAAACCTAGAAATGCTGATGCAAAAAGTAATAGGACCATTAATCCTCTCCTGAGTTTGTGATTGATAAAAAACAGTTAGCGTCCCCGCATTAAAAAGAACGCTTGCGAACAATACAATAAAAAGGCATTCTGCTCAAAATGTTTTTTTTCTGCAAAACAAATCAAACTAAAACTAAATCCGGAAGTCTAATTTCAAAGCCAAAACGATCTATCAGCCGAACAGATTTAATAACATTTATGAGACAAACAATAATACACATTTCAGACCTTCATTTCCACACATATCCGCAAAATTTTCAAGATTGCGGATCTAAAAGAATTTTAGGTATGGCAAATTTGCTTTTCCGCCGTGCCAGACAATACCCTCTTCAAAGAGCAAAGATGTTAGTAGGTCAAATTCAAAACATGAAATGGGATCATCTGGTAATCAGCGGAGATTTGACCCAACTTTCACTGGAAGCTGAATTTGCTTTAGCGAGAGAGACATTGGGACCTCTTCTCAAAGATAGGAAACGTGTCACCATAATTCCTGGGAATCATGATCGTTATGTGAGGCAAAACAAAGCTAAAGATTATTATAAACAACATTTTGGAGAATTCTTTGGAGAAGAAGAAATTCATGTGAAGAAGCTAAACTCAGACTGGGTAATAGTAGGTTGGGACAGTGCTCACCCTAATGACTTGTTTACTGCCTCAGGTACTGTACGCCGTAGTACAATTCAAGCTACAGAAAATCTGTTGGGTAATTTACCGGAAAAAACTCGTTTTATCATTGTTAATCATTACCCTCTGACATTTCCGGTGGGCTGGAAAGTGGATCATTCCCATGAACTCTACAATCTTGTCCCAGTTCGGGAGTGGATGATGCGTTATCCAAACATTCGCCTTTACCTTCATGGACATATTCACCGAAACTGGCAACATCGGCTATTAAGAGAATCTTCCCCGGAACTGTTGTTGCTTAATTCCGCATCCTCTACATCAAGGATTTATTCAGGACAAAAATCTTCATTTCATCAGATTGATTTGGTAGGAGACAAAGTGAAAGTTACCCCTATATTGTTAGAGTGAATGATGCGTTTGTTTTTTGCAGTTTTATGCATTTTTTCAGGGTCTTTTGTTCAGGCATCTGAGTCATCAGAAAAGGGGAAAAATTTTTGTGAAAAAGCAGTGAATCAAGAAACTGAATATAGAGTCACAGGTATATATGGAAGTTCCCAGGAGTCGGAGCATCATCCTACGGTAGCATATGTTTTAATAAGGGAAATGAAGAGGTTTAAAATTCTTCGGCGTGAATTTCAGCAAAAAACAAACGAATGGCGCTTTGAGTTTGTGGAAATGGTCGGTGGAAAAATAATCGTTTTCGTTTATCACCAAGAGATTCAAACAGATTTCTGCACGGGTCCAAATGCATTTTTTGTGGTGCAACAATAATCCTTCCTCTTATTAAATAGTAATTTTGCTCGTCTTACTGCTTTTGTGAAAGCATTATGAATGCTATATAAATGTATTTTCATTAAATTTTTTGTGTCCAATTGATTAACCTACAAGCCTGTGTTATTTTATTTTCACAAATGCCCATAATATAAACTTAGTGAAGATTTTGAGTCTGAATTTGACTAGTCCCAAATTTTAATTTAATTCCTTGAAAACAGTAGGTTTAAATGAAGTCAAAAGCTGACATTCGCATGCGTGGTTTTTTAAAGCGTACGCCTGTGAATAAATTGCTTGAATTGATCAAAGAACACTCACATTTGCTATCTTCCGAAGAGATTCTTACTTCTGAAGCAAGCGGTAGGACTCTGGCTCAAGAAATAATTTCAAATGTAAACGTACCAAACTTTGCTCGATCAGCCATGGATGGGTATGCACTGGATGCAGAGTCCACTTTTGGTGCCTCTACTTACAATCCGTTAATTTTTCGAATTGTCGGGCAACTTACTCCTGGAGATACATATGATGCAGAAGTTCAGTCAGGAGAAGCTTTGAGTATTATGACTGGGGGGCCTCTCCCAAAAGGAACAAATGCAGTTTTGATTGCAGAAAATGCTGAATTATTTGACAATAAAATACAAATTTTGGATTCAGTAACTCCTGGAAAAAATGTAGGGCAAATTGGTGAAGATATTAAAAAAAACCAGTCTTTACTCAAGAGTGGTCGTGTCCTCCGTCCGCAGGACATAGGATTATTAACCAGTATTGGTTTGAAAAGTGTTAAAGTATTACGTAAACCTGAAGTCGAATTATTGATTACTGGGGACGAATTACTGAAGCCTATAGAACAAGCTCGCGGAGTAAAAATAATTGATTCAAATTCGGCGATGCTCTCGCCCCTGATTAAACGTGATGGTGGTCTTTTAAATGCAGTTCATCAGCTTCCGGATGAACGCGATTTACTTCGGAAGCATTTAATTGAATCCAATGCTGATCTATTATGCGTCACCGGTGGAACGTCTTTAGGTATTGAGGATCATGGTCCAACTCTTCTAGATGAACTTGGAGAATTATTGGTACATGGAATACCTATGCGTCCAGCAGCTCCAACAGGATTTGGGCTTATTCCCGGAAAATCAAACTGTGACGTGAAAAAAGTTTTTTTGCTTCCAGGTAACCCCGTCTCATGTTTATCTGCATATGATTATTTTGTTGGACGATCACTCAGACTAATGAGTGGGCGTTCAGAAGATTGGCCTTACCGTAAAAAAATTGTAAAACTTGCTACTAAAATATCTTCACAAATTGGGCGCATTGAATATGTACGTCTCCGAATTAAAAAAAATAGGGCCTTTTTTATCGCTGCCGGTGGCGCTTCAATACTATCGTCTACCACGGAAGCCGATGCATTTTTGTTGACTGAGCAAGAATCAGAAGGATTTGCCGAAGGTGATGAAGTACTTGTCTGGCTCTATGATGAATAAAGATCTCCTTCAAAATTCTTAATTTTTTTTAGTTTTTAACTTATAGGGAATTTCCCAATTTGTCATTATTACACATATTTTGAATTGTTAATGAATAAAATATTTTTTTCATTTCTATTTTACATTTTTGTAGTAGGGCTTGTTAAGGGAGAACCTATCAAATTAGCAACGACAACCAGCACCGAAAATTCTGGTCTGCTTAAAGTTATAATCCCGTATTTTGAAAAGAGAACGGGAAATGTGGTGCATGTCCTTGCTGTTGGCACTGGGCAGGCACTTCGTATGGGGCAGGACGGTAATGTGGATGTTGTACTTGTTCATGCACCAAAAGAAGAAATGCGCTTTGTTGATGCAGGATATGGTTTAAATCGTCGTAGTATTATGTTCAACGATTTTGTGATTGTCGGTCCTGATAATGATCCAGCAAAAATTCAAGGACAACATGATGTACTGGAAAGTCTTCACAACATAGCCCATGGGAAATATTTGTTTGTTTCGCGTGGTGATGATTCCGGTACTCACAAAAAGGAAGTACATCTCTGGAAAAAAGCAAAGTTGAAACCTGATCTTTCATGGTATCGAGAAGTAGGACAAGGTATGGGACGTGTACTGCAAATGGCGAATGAATTGAATGCTTATACTATTACTGACCGAGGAACATGGCTAGTTATGCGTTCAAAGTTGTCGCTTAAATTATATGTAGAAGGAGATTCTTTATTATTTAATCCATACAGCGTAATCGCGGTTAATCCTGAACGTTATCCAACTATCAACTATCTTGGGGCTATGTCACTGATAGCCTGGTTGACATCCGTTGAAGGTCAAAATCTTATCAAGAATTTCCGTATGAAAGGACAACCTTTGTTTTTTCCAACTGCAATAAATAACTGAAATGGAAGGATTACTTTCAACTATACAACAAGCTTTGCAATTACTGTTATACGGTGATGCAGAATTATGGGCAATCGTCTTGCTTTCGTTTTCGGTTTCAATTAAAGCAATTTCCTTAACCACGCCTTTAGCCCTGTTGCTGGCCTTCAGTTTGGCCTATGGCAATTATCCTGGAGTGAGAATTATTCTTGCTTTCTTTAATTCACTGCTTTCTGTGCCAACTGTTGTAGTAGGATTATTCCTATATGTATTGTTGACTCGTCAAGGACCTTTTGGTGATTTAAGGTTATTATTTACTCAAAGTGCCATGGTAATTGGACAGATGATTTTGTGCTTCCCAATTCTGGTTGCATTGGGTTATGCGGCAATTCAGGCAGCTGACGTCAGGGTATGGGAAACAGCCCGTACCCTGGGTGCGCCTAGGTGGTACATAATCCTAACTATATTTTATGAGGTACGATATGGTTTACTAGCTGCAGTCCTTACAGGATTTGGTAGGGTTATTTCGGAAGTAGGAATATCGATGATGGTTGGTGGGAATATCATGGGATATACTCGCAACATTACTACTGCAATTGCACTTGAAACCAGTAAAGGAGAATTTGCACAGGGGATCGCGTTGGGTTTTGTATTATTATCTCTCGCTTTTCTGCTAACTGCATTGTTGAGTTATATTCAGAGCAAAAATGGGGGGAATACATGACCGAACCGTTGTTTGTTTTTCATGGTATTCAAAAAACTTTTGCTAAAGTTGAAATTCTGAGGAAAGTTGATTTGTCACTTTATCCCGAAAAGTGTACCCTGATCACCGGAAAAAACGGATCTGGAAAAACAACTTTGCTGAAAATAATCGCTGGACTTGAAAAACCAGAAAAAGCTGAAATAGAATTTTCTGGAAAGTCACATAGCTGGGAAAAAATTATGCCTGATATATGTAAGAAAATTATCTACCTGCATCAACAGGCCTTTTTGTTCAGCAGTACTGTAGAATCTAATATTGCTTATGGTTTGCGATTTAATACTATGACTCGCGAGCAGCGTAGAAAATCTGTAAAGAAGGCGCTTGAATTGTCAGGACTGACTGAATTTGCAAAAAAACAGGCAAATACTTTGTCCGGCGGGGTTCAACAGCGTGTAGCTTTTGCACGTGCATGTATTTTGAAACCAAAGGTACTATTGTTGGATGAACCGGTTTCCAACATGGATCGTCAATCAAGGGAGCATGCTTGTCATTTAATGCAATTTTTGAAATCAACTGGTACTTCAATTGTTATCACCAGCCATGTACCACAATATTTTGATGGACTAGCCGATATGCATTTCGAACTCGTGAATGGGAAATTGATAGAAACTTAATTTCGAACAGTCCATAATTTTACAAAAGTTTTTCTAGATAAAATATTGAGCTAAATTAAAGAGTATTTTTTATATGTTTGAAACAGCTCCTCCACTCCTTGGATTTTGTGCTTACAGCGGAACCGGAAAAACAACTTTGCTGAAAAGATTGATTCCTATTTTAAATGAAAATGGTTTAAAAGTAGGATTGGTAAAACATGCTCATCATCATTTTGATATTGATCATCCGGGTAAAGACAGTTATGAGTTGCGGAAAGCAGGAGCATACGAAATGATGGTCGCTTCAGCCAAACGATGGGCACTTGTACATGAGTCTCCTGAAAGGAAAGGTGACCCATCACTGGAAGAGTTGTTGCGACATTTGTCTCTCAGTGAGTTGGATTTAGTTTTAGTTGAGGGTTTTAAGCATGAAACGCTACCAAAGATTGAACTTCATAGGCCAAGTGAGGGCAAACCTTTTTTATACCCAAATGACTCCAGCATAATTGCATTAGCGACAGATCTGCCAACAGACGAAATAAATCAGCTGCCCGTTTTGGATTTAAATGATATTGCTGAAATAGCTGAATTTATCAAACAGAACTTTTTAAAGCGTTAATTTGGAAACGCGTAATTAAATCTCGTTTCATATTTTTAGCAAGCGATTAATTAAAGAAAATTTAAAAAGTTCCAACAAAACATTTTCCGCTACCAAAAAAAAACCTCCTAAATCATTTAAATTCATTCTTCCGCTGGAATGAATAAGCAAGTTTTTTTGAAATACACATTAAAAAGTATTTTGCAAAAAAAAGATTAGATCCAAAAAAATAAAACATGAATGATGAATTACTTATCTAATAGTTTGGTCTACTATAAACATCCAAATTATTTTTTACTCTCTAATCTCTTCCTTTAAAGAATTAATATAAGAATGTAGTTTTTCAAAATCGGATAGATTATCTTCTGTTTGCAATTCTTGATACTCAGCACACTCGTTTTTTACACCATACCATTTATCTGCAAAATAAGTTGCTAGCAACAGAGTTTGGGTCAGTAATGCATATTTATTTTGCCCCTGTGTGTCATGGTTTTCAATACAAGTCTTTTCTTCTTCTCTGAGTTCACGAAAAACCTGCGAGATTCGCTCCAGATTGAGTTGGGAAACTGATCTTTTAGAATCAGCGATCTTTGAATCCACCCTTTCTCTTAGATTTTTCCAGTATTGATCATCAATATTTTTATTTAGTTTTTCAAAAATCAACAATTCAAGTATGCTCCATTTTTGAGAACTTGAGAATGAAACATCCAGGAAACAAATTTCCAAAGGTGAAAGCTGGCTGCGTTTAGAAACTTTCATATTTCCTTTGCCGTTCAAGATCCATTCTGCACGGTATCCGTGTTTCAACTCAATTGAGTTTGCCAGAGGAATTGTCAACCCTGCTGGACCTGTCAAGACTTTGTGGAAAGAAGTTGGCTTCAATCCAATGCTCTCCGAAAAAGCGCGGCTTGATTTTCCAGATGCCTTGAAAATCTTCTTGAGACGCTCACGCACCTCTTGTTTGTATTGCTCTAATTCAGTCAAAAGTGATTACTTGGATTATGTTTTTAGTTACATATATCTACTTATTCATTAATAAAGAATAATATTGTTTAATAATCTTTACAGCCAATTAATAAAATTATTGCTTTACCAAAGTTAAATATTGGATGTTTTTGTCATGAGAGCTATTTCCTTTGTTGTAAGACAAAATATATTATTTTTTAAGCTGCAGATATTAAGCGTCTTGTTTAACCGGCTAAAACGTCTCTTAAAATTTTTCTCGGCTATACTTCTAATTAAGCTATCCTCTGTTGTTATTTACGGTGACTGTCCTAACTATTGTTTGTTGAACCTTCAAATCAAGTAGCAGTTTTTCCCGGAGGTTTTGCGTCAAAAATCAATGTATCCGCACCGTTGTATACAAGAAAATGTTTACCCCCAGCTCGGGCGATTGTAGTTACGCCTAGTTTTTTTGAGAGTTCAAATCCCATTTGCGTGATTCCAGCACGTGAAAATAAAACTGAAATTCCCATTTGTGCTACTTTAATTACCATTTCTGAAGTCAGACGCCCGGTAGTATAAAAAGATTTATCTTCACCGTCTATACCTTCTAATAGCATATGTCCCGCAATGGCGTCTGTCGCGTTGTGGCGACCAACATCTTCAATAAAAATTTCGATGTTTTCACCTCTACATAAAGCGCATCCATGTACTGCTCCGGATTTTTTGTAAACATCATTGTATAAACGAATATTATGTAATAGTCGATAAAAAGAAGATTGTACTAAACTTGGTTTTGTCAGATTTATATTTTCTAAATCTTCCATTATATTACCGAACACGGTGCCCTGACCGCATCCGGAAGTTACGGTACGTTTCTTTAGTTTTTCATCCCAATTATCACTGCCATTTGTTGTGACTACCGTCGCCGATTCGATGTCCCAATCGACTTGCACAGCTTTTATTTCTGCCACGGTTTTAATAAAACCCTGATTGTGCAGGTAACCCATTACCAGCAATTCTGGGAATTTACCCAAAGTCATTAGTGTAACAATTTCCTGTTTGTCAATGTAGATTGTCAAGGGGCGTTCGCCGGTGATATGCGTTTTGCGAGTGTTACCAAATTCATCCGTAACGCTTACAGGATATGATGCTACTATTCCAGCATTTGTCATTTCTGGTCGCTTATTCTTATTTTGCATATTCACTAGGCTTCACCTTATATGTTGAAATTCAGATGTGCGTTTATAAAAAAAAGCAAACTATTTATCAGACTCCAACATTTCTCTAAAAAACAACTTTCTTATGATACTAAAAAGGGGCAGCGATTTGTTAATTCCTTTTATTAACAACCTTTCCATACAGCCTGACGTTTGTTGATAAATGCGTCCACGCCTTCAGAAACATCTTCCGCCATCATGTTGCAGGCCATTATTTTTCCGGCAAAAGTATATGCATCTTCCATCTTATGTTCGAGTTGTTTGTAGAACATTTTCTTTCCGGTGAAAACAGCCAACGATGATTTTGATAGAATTGCTTCCGCAAGCTTTTGGGTTTCTTCATCAATTTTTCTCACTGGAACAACACGATTAAGCAAACCCCAGTTGAGAGCTGTTTCAGCATCTATAAATTCACCTGTAAGCAATAATTCCATTGCCCGTTTGCGTGAGATATTTCGACTAACTGGAACCGCAGGAGTCGAGCAAAAAAGACCGACATTGATTCCAGAAGTCGCAAATCTTGTCCCCTCCGCCGCCACCGCTAAATCACAGGCTGCTACCAGTTGACAACCTGCCGCAGTTGCAATCCCATGTACTTTGGCAATGATTGGCTGAGGCATTCGATTTAGAGTCATCATCATCTTGCTGCACTGTAGAAACAGATTTTGATAGTACTCTTCTTTACGGTTGGCAATCATTTCTTTTAAATCATGTCCGGCAGAGAAGACATTGCCTGCACCTTGCAAAATTACTAATCGCAAATTTTCATTATTTGAGATGGAGTCTAGTTCACGTTGCAGTATTTTCAACATTGCTTCAGACAATGCGTTAAACTGTTTCGGGCGGTTGAGGGTTAAAGTAACAACACTATTTTCTTCATTTCGAATAACCAAGTCTTCACTTGAAGATAGACTTTCGGGAATTTGATTTTCTGCAGATTTCATTTTTTTCCTGAATTGTAGAGATGATTTTCGTGAAGCATAATTAAGTATCGCTCTATTGTTGGTATTATACACTGTGCCGTTAAAGAAGGTAAAATGTCAAATGCATGTTGTACTAGAGGTAAACTTAAAAATGCAGAATTAGGAACTTTGTGGGCCTCTAGAGCCTCCCAAAATGAGTACGTTTCTGAAGTTGAAACCAGTGCGTCTGTTTCGCCTTGAATCAGTAAAAATGGGGGAGCCTTTCCGGAAATCCAGTTAGCGGGTGTAATTTGCTCATAACGATCATGCTGTTTTTTTGGAGTCCCTCCGCATAGCATTTTCAATACTCTTGCTTTTGCAGGATAGGGAGTCTGATTTTCAAAAGGATCATGAAAATTGAAAACACCATAAATAGGTACACAACCATGAATGCTAGTATCCATCTTCTCAAAGCCTGGTTGAAATTCCACTCGGTTTTGTGTGAGTGCCATCATTGCTGCTAAATGTCCACCTGCAGAGCCTCCAGTCGTAACGATGAAATCTGGATCCAGTCCGTGTTCTTCGGCATTATTTCTAATCCATCGCAAAGCACGTTTTACATCAATTAAGTGTTCCGGAAAAATTATGTCCGGACTGAAACGGTAGCTGACCGAAAAACAAACCCAGCCTCGTGCAGCCATTCGTGTCATTAAAAAAGAAGCTTGTCGTTTACTGCCAGTAATCCAAGCACCGCCGTGAATTTGAAGTATCCCCGGATGTTTCTTTTTTGTGTTAAGTGGTCGGTAAATATCAAGTTTTAGCTGAACTCCTGCTTCATTATAAAAAACCTGATCACGAATTATTTCGATGCGTGGATCGTCGAATACGGTGTTTGGATTAAACCAGCACTCCCAGTCAATTTCGAGGATGTTACGGGGAACAAGCGGCCGTGGATATTTGTTGTTCCATTGAACACCTAACTGTTCTTCCATCTTATGCTCAAGTCGCTCAGGTAGATATAGAATTATCCAGAGACGAAGCATCAAAATGATCCATCCGCTAAGATGAACTAGAAGTCCAGCCCATCCAAGAGGTTGGTTTAAAATATCAGAAAATGAAAATAGAAGAATGATACCAGTATTAAGAATAATCCACTGAGGCAGCAAGTCTCCAACCAGCCAACTCATTACAAATGAAACAAGAATTACTTGGAATGATGAATTTGAACGCTTGGCGAGAGGTCGGAAAACATTGAGAGTAATAAATATCGAACCCAATGTCCAAAATATGAAGAGAATTGTGACCATGCGGCTTGGAAAAGCGATGCAGAGTCCTCTTTTTTAACAGCCAAGTTCAAAAGTACTTTACAAGGTGAATCACCCCTATATTTTACTAAACTCAGCAGTTATAAAAAAAATAAGAAATCAGCGTTTTGAAAATTGATATTTTTTGCGTGCGCCTGGTTGACCGTATTTTTTCCGCTCAACTTTCCGCGAGTCACGAGTCAACATCCCTGCTTTTTTGAGTACATCTCGAGAGTCTTCAATCGCGAGTAGCAAAGCTCGGGATATACCGTGTCGTATTGCCCCAGCCTGACCTGATAATCCGCCGCCGTGTACGTTAATAAAAATGTCAAATTTATCAATAGATTCAGTTAGCTCAAGAGGTTGACGAAGAACCATTTTGAGTGTCTCCCTACCAAAATAATCTCCAACAGATCTTTTGTTGATAACTATGTTACCTTTTCCTGGACGGAGGTAAACGCGGGCTACAGAGTCTTTCCGGCGACCGGTTCCGTAGTACTGAACAGTAGTTTTTTTTGCCATAGGTCAAATATTAAGGTTCTGAGGTTGCTGAGATTCGTGAGGGTGTTCCGAACCTATGTAAACTTTTAAACGTTGCATGGAACGTCTATTTAGAGCATTTTTTGGCAACATACCTTTGACAGCACCTTCTATGATGCGCTCAGGATGCTTTTCCTTTAATTCATAGTATTTAGCACTTTTAATTCCACCTGGATAACCTGTATGATGGTAATACATTTTGTCTTCTTCTTTCTTTCCACTAACATGTACTTTATCTGCGTTAACTACAATTACAAAATCTCCTGTATCAACGTGTGGTGAAAATAATGCTTTATGTTTCCCTCTAAGAACATGCGCAATTCTTGTTGCCATCCGGCCTAAAGTCTGACCTTCTGCATCTACTATCCACCAGACTCGTGGGGTTGTACCGTTGTAAAAATCTTCTTTTCTGGCAAATTTGGTATTCATTTTTATCTCTATCTATTTTTCTCTAATCTTGTCAAGGATTTAGTTACACAGTATGTAAATTTACTACTGCTAAACCCTACTATAATGCGTTAACTTGAAGTTTTTTGCAAGACCTTAATCCATTCTTTAGATAATTATTAATGTTGCAATTGTAAACATCCTAAAGTTTGTCCTTGCTTATAATTAGTTTGACAATAAAATATGATTATATCAATCACTTTTTGCGAGTCCAGTTTTTGATTTCTCGCTTGGGGTAATTTATTGGAATTTGTTACTATGAAATATTAATGAGCATTATGTTATACATTAGGCCTCAAATTTTGTTTATATTTTAAGAAGAAAATTTGCACTAGCCAAAAAATTAAAGCGGTTTGACGGCAATCACCTTATTTCTTCCGTCTGATTTAGCTTTATATAAACTATCGTCAGCTTTTTTTAGTAGTAGTTCCGTGGTATCTGCGTCCTCTGGAAAAGTCGCAACTCCAAAAGTACACGTTTGTTTTCCAAGTTGTTGCTGTTGATATTTGAATTTATCCTTAGCAATATCCACCCGTATTTTGTTTGCAATCAGCACAGCATTCTCTTTATCACAGTTGGGTAAAATAACAACAAATTCATCTCCGCCAAACCGTGCCGCCAGGTCACCTCTGCGGATGCATTTTTTAATAATGGCGGCGACTGAAGCTAGTATTATGTCACCAAGTTGATGTCCATGTGCATCATTGTATTGTTTAAATTGGTCCACATCTGCGATGATAAGAGAAAACGGTTGCTTCTCTTCTGGGAAAAGATTGAAGATTGCTTCCAGAAATTCATCCATCCTTCGGCGGTTGGCTAGTCCAGTAAGTCTATCTGTATCAGCCATGATCTCGACGTTTTTTAGCTCTTGCAGGATGTAATGGTCTTTACGGAATTTGCTGAGAAGATGTTGTAGGTCAAACGTTGAAAAAGGCTTTGTCAAAAAATCAGTGACACCAAGTTCTGAGAGGAATTGTCTGTTCTTCAATTTTTCACAATATTGACTTATGACCAACATTGGTGCCATATGTGAACTGCAGATTTCTATCAAGTTTCTGATTTCATCTTTCTGTGAAGAGCCTCGAATAATCATTTCTGGATCAGTAATTATAAAATCAAAATTATTTTCAAATGGTTTTTCAAAAAAATTATGATAAGAGTTTATTTCTATTACTCTAGAATTTATCCAGATCTTTTCTAGAGTTGATTTTATTTTCTTTCTTGACTGTTTGTCAGAATCAAGGATGCCAATCAGCGGAATAGGCTCTTTGTTTAGGCGGGTGCTATTATTCAGCTGTGAACGTGCAGTAATGTGTCTTAGTTTTTCTGCAAGAATGTGTGCAAAAAGATAATATACAATAGAAACTTTTGTGTCCTCTTCAGAAACTTTAAAAAGGTGTTTCGGAAAAATTACTACTAGAGAATCTTCTTCTGAGATTACGTCTGCATAAGAATTTGGATTATCTGAAATAATAGACATCTCACCAAAGATATCTCCAGGATGATTCAGACGCATGATGAAATGATTCTTTGATGTTACAACAAGCGAACCTTCCAAAAGTATGATTAATTCAGGAGGTTTAAACTGTTTATCGTGCATAAGATACTCTCCATCTCTCAATGAAACAAATTCACCTTGGCAGAGTATTTCCTTTAAATTATCCAGGCTGATATTTCTAAAATAACGGGAGGACTTGATGATTCTTACAAATTTATCCGAATCGTAAATTTCCTTCGATTGAGAGGGAGATTTTCGTTGCATTGGATTCTTTCCTAATATTCTTCTAAGATATTTTAAGCACCATCAAGTCAATATGCCAGAATGAAGGTTTTCTATCAAGAATATGCCATGAATCCAGAGGAATCACAACATATAGGATAATAAAGTATGCTCCCAATCATCGGTATAGTCATTGTACCCGGGATTCTCTGGGGCTGGGTTTTTTATCATGCACAGCGTTATAAAAAAGTTTACCTGCCTTTACTGCTGATATTGTTCATTGGAGGCATGGGATCAGGATTGCTAGCGTTGCTTTTAAATCACTCGGTTGAGAAGTACACACTTTTCTGGCCCGATGCACATTGGCCACAGATTATTGCGTTCGGCAAGTCTATATCTTTATTCAGTACAGGATTTTGGTTTTTTGTAGGATTTAATGAAGAATTTGCTAAATTACTTGTCCTGCTAGTTGTGGTTTATCCGAGCCGTCATTTAGAGGAAACTTTTGATGGAATTCTTTATGCAGCGGTGATTTCTGTTGGATTTGCGACATTGGAGAACTTTTTTTACCTGAATCAATATGGGTTGGCGGTAGTTATTACAAGGACTGTAATCACAATCCCCGCCCATATTTTTATGAGTGTACCAATGGGATATTATGTAGCAAAATCTCGTCTTCTACTTGAGGAAGGCAATAAAAAAAGATTCAGTTTTTATTATCCGATGATCACGATTATTCAGGGTTGGATTATTTCATCTTTTCTACATGGTATGTATGATTTCTTAATCTCATTTAAGATGGAGAGTATGGCATATTTACAGATTGTGATGATGGGTGGAATTAGTATCTGGATGAGCAGGGTTACTCTTTATGCAATCAGGCGTAAAATGTTGGGGGATTCGACTGACTGAGTTAGGTAACTTGTTATATTTATCAGCTAATCTTTCTAAGAAATTCTAAGCTCCTCTCTTGGTTCTCTTTTGATTATTGTCTGGATCTCATCAGAATAATTCTTAACACGGATTTTGACGCTGGATCGAGAATCGACTTTATTTAATTAGCACAAATAAAATTAGATGGTATTAAAACTTGTCATTTAAAACAAAGAGTAAATCTTGTGTCAGTGAAAAGACTAATAACATTAAATTTTATCAATTAGGTCGAAAAGACAAATTCCTGATTTAATGATTTGTTGGGACTAGCAAAAAATCTACATATGTTCCATTTTAAGAGTACCGATAATCTGCAGTACCTGAGGTCTTATTTCAGTTTGATCGTAGAACTGTCCAAAATCTGTAAGCAGGTAATTCAGTGCTTTCTGATGCACTTCGGGTTTTTTGTTTAGAGCAACCACGCTGCCCAATAAATTGATCAAATCCTTGGTTTGTTTATTGGAAGAAGATGTATCAATTCCTGTCTTAATCATATCCAGACTATCTAAAAGAAATTTTGATTCGCCTATTTTATTGGAAATGTTAACCAGTTCGTGGATAAGAATGAAACGATCTATTTCAGAAGACTGCTGGAACCGCCCAACCAGAATGTAGTAATTTGACCGATCAATGTAACGCTGTGCTTCTATGTAATCGGGAGAGTGAAGCGGTACTTTTGAAAGATCAACGACTGCAATCTGATAATTTTTTTGATCAAAAGCCGCCAAACCTTTTTTGAAAGGCACTTTTTGGATCATCCATACTGCTTGTGGATAATAAGGAGAACTTTGTTCAATTCTACGAAAATGAGCCTTTGCTAATTCGTATTTCCCTTTGCTTAGTGCTCTTTTTCCAGATTCATATGCTTCATTTTTTGGTTCAACATTTTCTCCAAACCAGCCACAACCTGTTGTTCCGGCAGCAATGATGATTCCAAGAAAAAAACTTAGTGATTTTTTATTTCTTTTCATAATTTGCCTTAGTCTCGATTATTTACCACGGCCACTTCTCCCCGCCTTTTTGCCAGCCACAGCACGGTAACTATTATTGTCAGTATCATCCCGGCCAGAATTAGCAAAAATATGCTCCACGAAAGAGCTTCTTTGAAGACTACTAGAAAAACGATGGTGACCAGCAACAGTGTAGGGATTTCATTAAAAATCCTGAAATGTTTTCCACTCCAATTGCATTTCTCATGAAATAATTGTTTTCTTAGGTGACCACACCACAAGTGATATATAACTAGTAAAATTACCAATCCTATTTTTGTTTGAATCCAAGGGGGTAGTCCCCACTCCATTAGCATGGCAGTTCCGAATAAAATTGTGATGCACAGCCCGGGCCAAGTAATTCCGTAATAAAGCCGCTTTTCCATCAGTTCGAATTGGGCTTTGAGGATTCGACTTTCGGACTCTGGACGCTCATCCACTTCACAGTGATAAACAAAAAGACGCCCTAAATAAAACAGTCCTGCAAACCAGACAATAACTCCAATGAGATGCAGAGCCTTAAGATAAAGTAATGACATGTGAATAGTTTTTTATTTTGTTTGAGTATTAAAATATTATGTTTTTAATTCACGAGTATCCACCTTTAAACCAAGTTTATTCAATTGTGTTTGAATTCTTGGTTTCCGTAGCAAGTCTATAAATTGCCTCACTTCTGGACGATTCAGGCGCTTTTGCGGAATAACAAAATCATATTCTTCATCTTGAATTGGAATAAATTCAAGACCTGAATCTTCAGCAACTGATTGTATGGCAATCCCCCAATCCGCTCGTTTTTGAGCAATTGCAGCAGCTACAGAATTATGTGATTTAGCCTCCTGGAAAAAGCCCGAAGGTCGCCGATCACCTAATATTCGATCGAGCAAAACTCGAGTACCGCTGCCAAGATTTCTGTTGATCATGCGTAAGTTTTGATCTTCTATCAATTGCCGAGTCGTCTTTTCAACATTGTTTTCGATTAAAGCAAAACGTGAATCATCTTTTCGAAATAGCAAACCTTGACTTCGGCGGTATCCTTTAATCAATGCTATTTCAGGCGTCAGTAGATGGTGGTTATATTGATTTGATCCTTTCTCCATCAAATGTGTTCCTGCCAAATCACATTCTCCTCGCTGAGCTGCCTGTATGCCGCTCGTGCTCCCAACAGCAAGGAATTTACAGGAAATACCGAGTTTTTTTATTTCTCCAATCAAAAAATCAAGCCCCACGCAATGGCTACCGATGATCATCAAATCTGGTGGACGCGCTGTTTTTCCAAGTAAATGTATATTTGTTATTTCTCCAGCTTCTAGCATTTCAGTATTCCGCGGAATTTCCATAAATCCGTCTGCCCTGGCAAAACCTGTTATAGACCCCGAACCTTTTCCGGTAGAATATGCACTGAATCCATTTTCGTTATGTACCAGATGGACGAGGTTAAATTCAGTACGCCCTTTTTCGGAATTGATGCGTTGTGGCACTTTTGCCTTAATATAAGTACTGCGTTCGAGTTCAAGTCCAGCCATTACGCGAAGAACCGGAGCAATAAATTTGTGGAAGGTAAATGTGGAAGATGTGGGAAACCCAGGTAGGATGGCCGCAGGTGTTTCTTCAAGTAAGGCAAGACAAAGAGGTTTACCAGGTTTGAGTGAAACTCCGTGTACGAGAACGCCTAATTTTTGGAAATTTTCAAAGACTTGGTAATTCAAATCACCTTCACCTTTTGAGGTGCCTCCAGAGAGCAGTACAAAATCCAATTCAAGTGCTTGGCGCAGGACCTTTTCAATTTGTGTATCGTTATCAGCAACAATTCCAAAACGTACTGCTTCGCAACCAAGTTCTTCAACGGCATGAGCAATTAAGGTTGAGTTTGAATCATAGACTTTTCCTATTTCCATTTGTTCTCCAGGGGAAATTAGTTCATTACCACTAGAAATTACAGCAACTTTGGGTTTCTTCCAAACTTTGACTTTTGCTTCTCCCAAAGCGGCCAAAGTACCGGTTTCCCTATAACCGAGATATTCACCAATTCTGAGGACTACTTCTCCCGCTCCAATATCAGAACCCGCCAAAGATACTCCGGAGCTCGGTGCAATCGGTTTTACGACTTTAATTTGGTTTTCTCCTGAATATGTGTTTTCATCGGGAAAGGTATTTTCTATCATAACAACACCATCAGCACCTCGTGGGAGGACTCCGCCAGTAGAAATTGGGGTAGCTGTACCCGGAGTGACATCAATCTTGGGAATCACACCGCAGGCTAGTATTTCAGGATTCAATTTCAGCAAAACTGGAGCCGTTTCTTGTGCGCCAAAAGTGTCTTCCGCACGCAGCGCAAAACCGTCAAAATTACTTCTGTCAAAATAAGGTACATTATGCCGTGCCAAAACATCACAAGCTAAAATTCGACCATGGGACTTTTCCAGTAGTACCAATTCTTCGCCTAATGGTTGAGGTTTAACTGCATCCCAAAATTTTTCTTCTGCTTCACCTGCTGTTGCTAAATTTAAAAATTGCTGCTGTTTCATTTTGAACAAAAACTTTAGCCCATTTTGATTTGGTAGTTGCCAGAAAACTGTTTGAAAGCTACTAAAAGTAGTGGCGAATAATTAATGCAATAAAAATTGCCTTAGTTACATATATATTTTGTATGAAAATTTTTATATGTATGCAAAAAATGATACATCAGATGTAATAAAATTACCAAACAATGTGTTAATGGTCGGTGGAAACGTTAGACTGTATTTTTGGAAACCAAAGTTATGTTCCGTTTCCTCTTTTGGCGGATCAGTCTATTATCGCAGTCGGTGAGAAACCAAAAAAATATTACGCACTGAGGATCATCCAGATCTATGTCTATTTAATTCTGCGGCAGAGTCATGGAATTAGTTTAAATTATTCGATTTTCTGGATTGCCGTTGTTACCTAACTAGGCCTACATTATTTCATTTATTTTTATGGCTATTGAATACCATTTTAAATTGAAAGGTAACCTCGCTCTCTATATTGGTAAGTGTAATGGAAATTGAATTTAAAATGGTTTGGTGAATGAAAGTTAGATCGAAGTAGCTGAACGTGCGTTTAGGATCACTTCGCTAAGTTCCACAAATCCTGATGCGGTTCTATTTTTTGTTATCCAGCAAGGTTGTTGTTCCATAGTGTCTACAAAGTCCAAAACATTTGCGACCCCGACTGAATTTTCAAAAAATCCGAACATAGGCTCATCGTTCGGTGAGTCTCCGCAAAAGACAATTTGATCCTGAGCTAAATCCATATCAGTTTGAAAGCATTCCGCAAATAAAATTCTTGTCATCGATAGTTTATCGTAATTTCCGAACCAGCCGTTGACATGAATGGAACTGACTTTTGCAATAGCGCCGGCTTGTTCAAAGATGTTCACAATCTTATCTATCGCAGATTGTGAAAGTGCAGGTATATCCTCGCAAAAATCAATCGCCAAATCTGCTTCCCGAAAAGCTTGATCTGAAGCAACGGAGGAGCCTTCAACTTCATCTAAAATAATCTTCCGGAGTTGTTCAAGCTCTTTACGGTCAGCTGCTCTTTCATTTTCATTTTTCCAGTAGCGCTGTCTCATTTTACGTAAGGTGGAATTATAAATGAAATAGAAGGCTCCGTTTTCACCAACAACCCCATCTACAGGCCACAGACGTGCAATTTGGTCACACCAACCGGCAGGTCTTCCGGTAATGGGAATCACTTTTAAACCGGCTTGCTTTAGTCTTTCCAAAGCTTGATAACTTTTTGCAGGAAGGCGACCGTTTTCGGTCAATGTATCGTCAATATCTGTAAGGATAAAACGAATATTTTTGAGTGTATCTTTAGGAAAATCTGAGAGTGGCTGCATATCAAAAATTACTTAAATGATAGCATGTCGCACCTTGGCAGAGACCCATTCACTGAAGATGACAGTCAGTAGAATCAGAATCAGAATGAGTGTGACTTGAGGCCAGGCCAGAACATTTAAAGAGGCGTTTAACTGCAGCCCGATACCCCCTGCACCGACATAACCAAGCACAGTGGATTCACGAATGTTAATGTCCCACCGAAAAACACTGATGCCTGCAAAAGCTGGAAGTATCTGAGGGAAAATTCCATAAATTAGTTTCTGTAAACCACTAGCTCCTGTAGCGGAAATTGCTTCTACCTGGTCTTTATCTATTTCCTCAATTGCTTCATACAGCAGTTTGGAAATGAAACCGATTGAGCGCAAACTAATCGCCACTATTCCGGCAACTACACCAGGGCCTATGATAGAAACGAGCAGAAGTGCCCAAATCAGGGAGTTTATTGAGCGAGAGGAAACTATGATCAGCAGGGCAATTGGCCGCACAAATTTAGTGCTGGGTGTGGTGTTCCGGGCAGCAAGGAAAGCTACAGGTACGGCCATCAAAATGGCCAACATCGTGCCGATCGTGGCGATATTGATAGTGTCCCAGAGTGGCTCCAACAATTCGCTGATGTAACTCCAGCGTGGAGGTATCATCCGTGATCCGATGTCAGCGGCAATCCTTGGTGCATCCCAGACAAAAAACCATGTAGTACTTTCAGAAATCATTTGCCAGCAGTACATGAAAATCGCTGTTCCAGTCAACCAGAGAAACCAGGAAAGGAGTTGTTGGTTGCGATTTCTATGCTGCCAGACTTTTGGCGTTGAAGAAAGTGCTTCAGTCATTACTGCACTCCTGCTCGGATGTAACCAGAAATATATTCTGAAAGCATGACTATTCCAATAATCAAAATGAGAATAGCAGCTGCGGTGTCGTATTCGTAACGGTCAAACGCTGTGTTAAGTGTCGCACCAATACCTCCCGCACCGACCAATCCGACAACAGCCGATTCACGAAAATTTATGTCCAACCTGTATAGAGAAAGTCCAATCAAACGTGGCATTATCTGTGGCTGGACTCCATAATTAATCCACTGCCACCAAGGTGAACCTGTTGCTTTAACTGCTTCTGCCTGACTTTTATCCATACTTTCAATATCTTCAGCAAGCAGTTTGGAGAGGAAACCGATAGATGCAAAAGAAAGAGTTAAGACCCCTGCCAGTGGTCCAAAGCCAAAAATCGCTACAAATAGAATGGCGACTATGATTTCCTGAAAACTACGTGAAAGAGCAATAATTGCTCTGCAAAACAAATATATCGGCAACGGTGCCAGATTGCTAGCAGCACCGAAGCCGATAGGAATTGAAATCGCTATTCCGATTACAGTGGATGTAACCGTCATCATGAGGCTTTCTATTATTCCTTCACTAATGTCAGACCAGCGTCCAGCAAAGTTTGGATTCATGAAACCAAAAACAAATTTCGCCCCACGGTCGAGTCCCTCATAAATTCGGGTCCAATTTACTTCAAGCATTCCAACGGATAAGTACAAATAAAGTACAAGTCCAAGCATCAACCCCCAGCGTAAAATCCGATTTTTGATAAAAGGTGGAGGGGCCCATGATTTAGGAAGTGACGTTGATTGAATTTCTGAAGTCACGGAATTTGGAGATGTTACCATGTTGCCCATATCACATCATTTCTGCCATGTGTTCTTCTGAAAGAGATTCGTCATCAAATTCTGACTCAGTACCCTTTTTTGCTTTGTTCTTTCTGACAGCAGTCCAGTCCTCTTCACCATAAATTTCGGTGAGTACATCAGGTTTTAAATTGTCCGGATGACCGTCGTAAACAATGTTCCCTTCGCGCAAGCCGACGATACGTTCGGCAAACATCTGGGCTAGTGCAACATCATGGATATTGATGATTGCTGCCAGTTGATGCTCTTCACATAATTCTGTGATGAGACGCATTATCTGGCGTGAGGTTTTTGGATCGAGACTCGCAGTTGGTTCGTCTACTAGCAAAATATCAGGGTTCTGAATTAAAGCACGGGCAATACCGACTCTTTGACGTTGTCCTCCTGAAAGTTCATCTGCTCTTTTATTGAACATCTTTTCCAATCCGACTTTTTCTAAAAGTCGGAAGGCTTCCTTAACATCAGTTTGTGGAAATTTTCGCAAATAACTTCTCCAGAATCCGACATACCCCAAACGTCCTGAGAGTACATTTTCCATGACTGTCAGTCGTTCAACGAGTGCATATTCCTGAAAAATCATGCCCATGTTCCTGCGGGCTTTGCGTAACTTTCCTGACCGCAACTTTACAATGTTTTCACCATTGAACCATATTTCTCCTGATGTTGGAGTTTCAAGCCGGTTTACACATCTTATTAGGGTACTTTTGCCAGCACCGGATGGACCTATGAGGGCCATTACCTGACCCTTTTCAACTTTCAGGTCAACACCATTTATGGCAAGGTCACCAGTCCTATATTTTTTTATGAGTTGTTTTATTTCAAGCATAGATATTTTTTATCACGCAGGAGCGTGTTCGGTCCCAATAGAAAAATCCCGGTATCGGGTAAGCCACTGGAACCGATGAGGTAATTATTTGCAAGCGTAAGAAACACCGTTTGCTTTGTCGATGGTTCGAATAACAGCCCAATGTGTTTTATAGGTAATTGGAATAAATTGCCCTTCTTTAGATTTGGAAAATTCCTCTTTCAGGGTAGTCGGTACCAACTTTTGCTGTCCCCAGTCTGGCTTGTCCCATTGGAAGCTGAAGAATGCTTCTTGGATTTTTAACTTGAGTGCTGGATTCAGATTGTGGGCATATCCAAAACCAGTGGTTGGGAAAGTCTGAGACTTGTAAATAGTGATCACGTCATCTGCTTTTATAACATCTCTTTTGATCATTCGTGATTTAACAGAGTTTGCAATTGAGGCAGCCACGTAATCCTTGTTAGCAACACCAAGAATTGAGTTGTCGTGTTTCCCAGAGTAGACAGGCTCAAAGTCACGGTCTGCAATCATATTAAACTTACTCTTTAAAATCGCAGATGGTGCTTTTTTACCAGAATTCGAAGTTGGCGAAGTAAACGCCAGAGTTTTTCCACGGATATCTTCTACTTTATTGATACCACTACCGGGATATGTGATTATTTCCATTTCATATCCGAAATGTCCAGTAAGACTGGCCATGATAGTGAAAGACTCAAAACCCGCACAGTTAACAGCAAGTGGATTGGAACCTGTGTTGAATCCTGCAATGTGTAATCTTCCGGAGCGCATGGCTTCAATTTGAGCTGCGTTTGACTGCACCGAAAAAAACACTACTTTTCTCCCAGTCACTTTTTCCATGTGAATCAGAAAATCAGACCATGCTTCTTTGTATACTGCTGGATCTTCAACTGGAGTGTAGGCAAAAATCAAAGTGCTTGGATCCACCAATTTGCTTGAATCCGTTGGTGTATCAGCTATCAAATCGCCGTTTACGTCACAGTAGCGCTTATCTAAATCACCACGAGGACATTCTGCTCCCAATGCTGGAAATGCCAACAATCCAAGCAAAGCTGTACTTAGGAAAAATATTTTTAATAAAGTTTTCATTTTTGTTCCCCTGTTTGAGTTAATAATAGGCATTCCAGTATTTACTTCTGAAAATGTCATTTAAAATTTTAAGCGTATCGCAGCCTCTAACGATAGTCAACACATTTTGTTTTTGTAATGATGTATTTTTAGTAATTTCAAAAAAATAAATTAAATATAGTTTCTATTGTAATTTAGACCCTTTAAAAGTAGCATTAAAATCTTAATGGGTTTTACTGGGATGTTTTCTTGGCCTTGTTTTAGGAAATCATTGGTATACTGAAAGAACTATTAATTAAGTGATAAATGCAAATTTAAATTACGATAAAAAAGACTTAACTAAATAAAATATTACCTAAACTTACAATTTCAAACTTAATTGAAAATGTATTTTGTTTACTTGTAAATTATTACAAGTAAGGACTGAGATGACAGAAAAAAAAGCAATAGACAGAAAGCTAGATACGATTCCAAAGTTGTTGTTAGATCATGCAAGGGAAAGAGGAAATAGACCTGCAAATAGGCTCAAAAATTTTGGAATCTGGCAGTCATGGACATGGTCGGAAGTTGCCGAAGAGGTTCGGGACTTGGCTTGTGGTCTTGTAAAGATTGGTTTTCAAAGAGGTGACAAACTTGCTGTGATAGGTGATAATCGCCCACGTCTTTACTGGTCTATGGTTGCCGCGCAGGCTTTGGGTGGAATTCCGGTTCCACTTTATCAAAATTCGGTCGCAGAAGAAATGTTTCATGTTCTGGAAAACTCAGATGCTAAATTTGCAATCGTACAGAATCAGGAACAGACAGACAAACTTCTTGAAATAAAAGACCGTTTACCACACCTTGAGTTTATTTGCTACGAGGAACCACGTGGAATGAGAGACTATAATCAAGAATTTATTTTTTATTATAAAGATATACAGCAAACAGGGCGTGCTTTTCAGAGTATAAATCCTGATTATTTTCTGACTGAAGTAGAAAAGGGTGATGGTAGTGATATTTCAATATTACTCTATACCTCCGGAACAACAGGCGAACCCAAAGGTGTAGTCCTTACTTCAGACAATCTCATTATAACAGCACGCAATAGTATTGATTTTGATAATCTTACCAGCAGTGAAGAGGTTTTGGCTTACTTACCAATGGCCTGGGTGGGTGACAACATTTTTTCTTTAGCACAGGCTTATGTCATTGGCTTTTGTGTGAATTGCCCTGAAAACCCTGAAACTGTGATGACAGATCTCAAGGAAATCGGTCCTACCTATTATTTTGCACCTCCGGCAATTTATGAAACTGTACTTACAAAAGTAATGATACGAATGGAAGACGCAAGCAAGATTAAGCGTTCCATGTTTAATTATTTTATGGAACTGGCTAAAACCGTGGGTATCCGTATTCTTGATGGTAAGCCTGTTTCCTTTTTAGAAAAATTCCTTTATGGCGTTGGAAAAATTCTAGTTTATGGGCCATTAAGAAATAACATGGGTTTGAGCAGAACTCGTCTTGCTTATACAGCAGGAGAAGCTATTGGCCCTGAGATATTTGAGTTTTTCCGTTCATTGGGTATTAACATCAAGCAACTTTATGGACAGACAGAAGCTTCGGTTTTTGTTTGTGCTCAGCCTGACGGTCAGGTAAAGGCAGATACCGTAGGAACTGCATATCCGGGTGTTGAACTGCGTCTGGCAGACAATAACGAAGTTTTTTACCGTAGCCCGGGAGTCTTTCATTCTTATTATAAAAATCCTGAATCAACTGCAGATACAAAAGACCCAGAAGGCTGGGTTGCTACAGGAGACGCCGGTTTTTTTGATGATGAAGGACACCTAAAAATAATTGATAGAGCAAAAGACGTAGGCCGGATGACGGATGGAACCTTGTTCGCACCAAAGTATATAGAAAATAAACTCAAATTTTTCCCATTTATAAAGGAGGCGGTCACTTTCGGAGACGAAAAAGCTTATGCTTCAGCTGTTATCTGCATTGATATAGAAGCAGTTGGTAATTGGGCCGAACGCAGAAACTTAGCATACTCTGGATATACTGATCTTTCTGCAAGAGATGAAGTTTATGATCTCCTTCAGGAATGTGTTGAGAGTGTTAACGCGGATTTGGCTCGTGATGAAAAGCTCAGTGGCTCACAAATCAAAAGATACATGCTTTTGCATAAAGAACTGGATGCAGATGACGGAGAACTTACACGCACCCGTAAGGTGCGCCGGAGAATTGTTGCGGAAAAATATGCTGTTTTAATTGCCGCATTGGATGATCCTCAACAGACTCATTGTGAAATTGATTCACAAATGACATTTGAAGATGGGCGTACAGGTACTGTGCACGCCAATTTGCAGATTCGAGAATCTTCCACTATAAAATCACATGTGCAAACTCTAGCTGCATAAATAACGAATTTAAAAACAGATTACCGTATATGGAAAGAAAAATTGGTGAAACACTGCTGGGCGTAGAGCACATTAGTTTGTCATTCGGTGGTGTAAAAGCGCTTACTGACATTAGTTTCAACATACGCGAAAAAGAAGTCTTCGCTATCATTGGACCGAATGGAGCGGGAAAAACGTCCATGCTTAATGTAATCAATGGCTTCTATCATCCTCAACAAGGGGAAATACATTTTAAAGGACTTCATCGTAAGCAAATGCGCCCACATGAAGCCGCGGTGCAGGGTATTGCAAGGACCTTTCAAAATGTGGCCCTTTTCAAGGGTATGTCAACACTTAATAACATTATGGCAGGTAGAAATCTAAAGATGAAAACAAACCTTTTTTGGCAGGCATTATATTATGGACCTGCCCGAACAGAGGAGATGATAAATCGGGAATATGTAGAGGACATTATTGATTTTCTGGAGATCCAATCCATACGACGCACACCTGTGGGAAAATTGCCTTATGGATTACAAAAGAGAGTTGAACTGGGGCGTGCACTTGCCATGGCCCCAGAACTTCTGTTACTGGATGAGCCGATGGCGGGGATGAATATTGAAGAAAAACAGGACATGTGTCGCTTCATCATTGATATCAATGAACAATACGGGACAACCATAGTTCTCATCGAACACGATATGGGTGTGGTGATGGACCTCTCCGAACGTTTAATTGTGCTGGATTACGGACGAAAAATTGCCGAAGGTACTCCGGATGAAATCCGTGGTAACCAAGTAGTCATAGATGCCTATCTTGGCGTTGCCCATACAAATTAATATAAATTGTTGAAAATATGGAAATTTTGACGATGATTTTTATACAGCCATTTTTTGATATGGTTGGAGATCCTGTTTTATTCCTACAAGTAATTTGGGAAGGTTTTGTGACGGGCATTCTTTATTCATTAATTGCTTTTGGGTTCGTACTGATTTTTAAGGCATCCGGTGTGTTCAATTTTGCGCAAGGAATAATGGTGGTATTTGCGGCATTAACTCTAGTTGGTCTGCATGAAGCTGGAGTATCTGCATTTGTTGCACTACCCGCAACAATACTGGTGATGTATGTGTTAGCTTTTTCAGTCGAAAGGCTTGTTTTGAGATCGCTGGTCAACCAACCTGATATTATACTCTTTATGGCAACAATTGGTCTTACGTTTTTTTTGATAGGTTTTGGTGAATTTATTTTTGGAGGGGAACCAAAAATGATGATTACTGAAGAGCTCTTACTGCCTTATGACTCTATTACTTTCTTTGATGATATGCTAATTTTGCAGGAAATAGATATAGCAGCTTCTATCATTGCCGCATTATCGTTAGTTTTCTTGGCACTCTTCCTGGGTAAAACAAAAATTGGAATTGCTCTGAGAGCAGTGGCTGATGATCATCAGGCGGCTCTTTCTGTAGGTATATCCCTCAATACTATTTGGGTAGTTGTGTGGTTCATATCCGGAGTTATTGCATTGATTACTGGAATAATGTGGGGTGCGAAGAGTGATGTTAGTTTTGCTCTCTCAATTATAGCTCTTAAAGCATTACCTGTTTTGATATTAGGCGGTTTCACATCTGTTCGGGGAGCAATAGTCGGGGGATTGATCATTGGCATAGGTGAAAAGATTGGAGAATTTTATTGGGGGGGTCTGGTGGGCGGAAGTATTGAAGGCTGGCTGGCCTACATGATTGCACTATTTTTTCTATTCTTCAGACCACAGGGGTTATTTGGAGAGAAAATTATTGAAAGAGTTTAGGTTTTTAAAATTAGTTAAAAATGTTTTATCGCGAAGCAGGACAATTTAAGACAACGTATATATCTGATCAGGAACTTTTCCCTGTGAAGCAGGATCGTTGGGGAATATTATTAATCATTGGATTTTCATTTATAGTTATTCCATTGATTGCAAACGACTATTGGCTGCAGGCTATTCTGATCCCATTCCTTATTTTTTCATTAGCAGCTTTAGGACTAAATATCTTGACTGGATATGCTGGACAATTGTCTCTAGGGACAGGTGGATTCATGGCAGTTGGTGCTTATTCATGCTATAAATTGGTTACTATTTTCCCGGAGACGAATGTTATTCTACTTATTCTTGTCTCAGGTTTTTTTTCTGCAGGCATTGGTTTAATTTTTGGAATTCCATCTTTGAAGATCAAAGGTTTCTATCTCGCAGTGGCAACACTAGCTGCCCAATTTTTCTTTGAATGGCTTTTCGGAAGAGTGAAATGGTTTTACAACTATAATGATTCAGGAGCAATTGAAGTACCTGTAAGAAAATTTTTTGATATTGCTGTAACAGGTCCTATTGCTACTGCACAGACACGTTATGTGGTTGTATTATGCATCGTAACTTTTTTGGCATTAATCGCTGTAAATATTGTCAGAGGGAGAATTGGAAGGGCTTGGATGGCCATCAGAGATATGGATATTGCAGCGGAATTGATTGGCATACGACCCCTCACAACAAAATTGATTGCATTTGCCATTAGTTCCTATTACGCTGGAGTTGCCGGTGCATTGTTCGTGTTTGCTTATTTGGGTTCTGCCGAAGTAGAAGTTTTTGACATTAACATCTCATTTGAAATTTTATTCATGATAATCATTGGCGGTTTGGGTAGCATTTCAGGAGCATTTTTGGGTGCGGCATTTATTGTTCTTATTCCAATTCTGATTACGAATCTGCCAAGGATGTTAGGAATGCCTATTAATGCAGCAACAGTTGAACATTTTAATTTTATGATATTGGGTGCATTGATTGTGCTTTTTCTGATTTTTGAACCTCATGGTTTAGCAAAAATATGGACTATTATGAGGGAAAAACTTCGGGTATGGCCATTCCCCTACTGATAATTGTGGAGAAATCATGCCTGTGGAAGAGTCAGAGTTGTTCTGACTCAGTTGAAATCGTGCCCAGTGGTTAGGCCTAGGTTTCATCAAAATATATAAATCACGCTAAAGGAGTTGCTATGAAAAATAAAAATTTCCTTATTTTTATCGCCTCAGTCATATCTTGCTTGTGGTTTTCTCAGGGAGTAATGGCTGCGAAAGGAATTTATATTCCACTTTTTACTTATAAAACTGGCCCGTTTGCTGGAAGTGGAATTCCTACTGGAAATGGCATGGCTGATTATTTAACCATGCTGAATGAGAGAGATGGGGGTATAGGTGGGGTTCCACTGATCGTGGAAGAATGTGAGACCGGATATAACACTAAAAAAGGGGTTGAGTGTTATGAAAAAGTAAAAGGAAAAAATCCCGCCATGATAAACCCATGGTCTACTGGGATCTCACTTCAATTAATTCCAAAAACACCTGTAGACAAGATCCCGCTTCTAACTATGGGTTATGGACTGTCAGCAGCAGCAGTTGGCGATGTTTTTCCATGGGTTTTTAATTATCCCTCGACCTACTGGAACCAAGCTTCTGCGATCATAAAATATATCGGCCATCAGGAAGGTGGAATGAGTAATTTGAAGGGAAAGAAAATAGGATTCATCTTTCTTGAATCAGGTTATGGAAGAGAACCTATTCCATTGTTAGAAGAACTTTCTGGTGAATTGGGATATGATTTTTTCACTATACCGGTGGCATTCAAGGAAAGCCAGAATCAGTCATCGCATTGGCTCAAGGTTCGTAAAGAAAAACCTGATTGGATGATAATGTGGGGATGGGGTGTTATGAATCCCACAGCCATCAAAGAAGCAACACGAATTAAGTTCAATATGGAGAAATTCGTAGGTGTCTGGTGGTCAGGAGGTGAAGATGATGCCCGTCCAGCCGGTAAAGCTGCTAAAGGATATAAATCAGCAAATTTCCATGGAATAGGAACCGATTATCCTGCTATCCAGGACATTTTGAAGTATGTGGTTGATAAAGGAAAAAGTCAGGTCAAAGACCGCTCCCGTGTTGGAGAGAATCTCTATATGAGAGGAGTTTTCAATTCTGTACTTATTGCAGAATCAATAAGAGCCGCGCAGGGTAAATTTGGTAACAGGGTTGTCAACGGAGAAGAAACGCGATGGGGAATGGAAAATCTAAACCTTACATCTGCCAGGATGGCAGAAATTGGTTTACAAGGATTCACGAATCCTATCAAGATTTCCTGTGATGACCATGCGAATAACGGCCCCATATTTATTCAGCAGTGGAATGGAACAAGTTGGGAAAGGGTATCCGGATGGATAAACTCCATGGACAGGGTGAGGCCGATGCTGGAAAAGGCTGCGGCTGCTTACAAAACAAAAAACAATGTCCCTAATAGGACTATTCCCTGTTCGTAATTTTCTTTTCAATTTGAATAATAAAAAGGGAGTTGTTGTTTTAACACTCCCTTTTTCTTTTGAATTCAAAACACTCCTTGGCGTAATTAATTGTTGAGCGTTAACAACATAGAGGTCATTTACGACCATGTGATCCTTGTTCTGAAAGGCACTTCATTGGAAGTACCAAAGGGTAGCATAGTCGCCCTTCTTGGTGCAAACGGTGCGGGTAAGACTACTACACTCAAGGCCATTTCAAATTTACTCAATGCGGAACGTGGAGAAGTTACCAAAGGTAGTATTGAATTTGATGGTATCCAGGTTCATGATCTCTCACCAAATGAATTAGTTAAACGAGGTTGTATTCAGGTTATGGAGGGACGTCATGTTTTTGAGCATTTGACTGTCGAAGAAAACTTGCTCACTGGTACATATACTCGAAAGGAATCTCAATCTGTGATCGCAACGGATCTGGAAAAAGTTTATAATTATTTCCCACGTATAAAAGAGAGAAAATCAAGCCAAGCGGGTTACATTTCTGGGGGTGAACAACAAATGATGGTAATCGGCCGAGCATTGATGTCAAAACCTAAAATGATCCTACTTGATGAACCATCCATGGGACTTGCACCTCAGCTTGTTGAGGAAATATTTGAAATTGTCAAAGATCTCAACGAACGTGAAGGTGTCAGTTTTTTATTGGCAGAACAAAATACAAATATAGCTTTGCGTCATGCCGATTACGGTTATGTGCTGGAAAATGGGAGAGTTGTGATGGATGGTGAAGGTAAAGAATTGCGAGAAAATGAAGATGTCAAAGAATTCTATTTAGGCATGGGTGGCAGCGGAAGAAAAAGTTTCCGTGATTTAAAAAATTACAGAAGACGTAAACGCTGGCTTTAATCATTATTTTCTTTTAATTACTAACGCTGAAATTGTAAAAGCAACAAAATAGCTTCATTCCGTCCGAAGATATCCAGCAACTGCAAAACTTCTCTTTTAGTTTATGAATTGCATATTCTGGTGTGTGGTTGATTTTAGATATATTCTTAACAATCATTATTTTCTATATTCTTCAACAAAGACAAAATCATGAGCGTCGATGATGCAAAAATCGGCATCGTTGGAGGTGCAGGTCCATACGCAGGACTTGATTTAGCGCAAAAAATACTAGAGCAGACAATAGCAGAAAAAGATCAGGATTATCTGCCTACTCTACTCATTTCTACACCGGATAAAATTGAAGACCGCACACGTTTTCTCTTAGGGGAAATTACAAGTAATCCAGCCCATTCAATCTTCCGTAACTTATGTGATTTAAAAACCCTCGGCGCAAGTGTTGTGGGCATTCCGTGTAACACTGCCCATGCACCGGCTATCAAGGATGTCTTTCTTGAAAAATGGAAGCAATCGGGGAAATGCCTTAAAATTATCGACATGATATCTGAAACAATATTTTTCCTGCAGGAAAACTGTCCTGAAGTAAAAACTGTTGGTGTTCTATCAACAATTGGAACTTGGAAGGCAGGATTTTACCCTGAACTTCTCAGTGCTTCAGGATATGAAATAAGGACCCTCAACGAAGCGCAACAACAGCATTTACATAACGAAGCCCTTTTTAATCCTGAACACGGAATAAAAGTTCAGGCTCATCCTGTAACAGAAAAAGCCAAAAACGTTTTACTAGAGGGAATTGGTATCCTAGAAAAACAGGGTGTTCAAGCCATAATTTTAGGCTGCACAGAAATTCCACTGGGTCTTCCGGAACGGAAAATCAGTGAGATTTATTTACTTGATCCGGGTTTGATATTGGCTAGGGCACTCATTCGGGAGTTTAAACCGGAGAAATTGTTGCCGTGGACATGGGAAATATGAGAAGGTTGTGCTCCGTATGAAAAAGACATCTGCTGTTGAAAATTTAATAAACGTAATGGCAAGATTAAGGCATCCGACTGAAGGCTGTCCATGGGACCGTGAACAAACCTTTTCAAGCGTAGCGCCTTACACAATTGAGGAAGCTTATGAAGTTGCTGACGCAATTGAGCAAAATGACATGTCTGGACTTAAAGAAGAGTTGGGTGATTTGCTGCTGCAGATAATCTTTCATTCCCGAATGGCTGAAGAATCCGGTATTTTTGATTTTAACGAAGTAGCACAAAGCATTGCAGACAAAATGGTACGCAGGCATCCTCATGTTTTTGGCAAAGAGATTCAGAGAACAAGGGACTTTCACGGAGATGAATGGGAAGCGCAAAAAAAGAGGGAGCGTTATGAAAAAGCTCTGCGTAGGGGAGATGAATCCCCTAGTATTTTGGATGGTGTTGCTTTGGCGTTTCCGGCACTTATGCGAGCAGATAAACTCGGGAAACGGGCTGCAAAAGCAGGATTTGAATGGCGGGAAATAGAGCCATATTTTGAAAAAATAAATGAAGAAATCGGTGAATTACGCAGTGAGCTCGTTGAAAAAGAAGTTTCTAAAGAGTTGGTTGAAGAAGAACTCGGTGACATTTTACTGAGTATCGTTGCTCTGGCCCGACATCTTAAAGTGGACGCAGAACTAGCTCTGCGCAAGTCAAATGACAAATTTGAAAGTCGTTTCCGTTTTATAGAAAAGCAGTTGTCTGAAGAAGGTAAAATTCCGGAAGAGACAAGCCTAGCTGAATATGAAGTGCGATGGAAGGAAGCCAAAAAAAATAAGCAGGTTTGATCAATATGTTAACACGCAGAAATTTATTTAAGCAAAGTGCCTTCAGCGCTATTACTATGCTTGCATTGGAATCTTGTTACTCATCTCCAGAAATCCCTCCAGCACCTGACGGATTGGGGCACGACTTTGAATTTTTAACTCTTGCAGATCGTGGAATATTGTCGAAGCTCGCACCGGTCATTTTAGCAGAGGGGTTACCCACTTCTGAAGAACAAAAAGCATTAGTGATCAAGGAAATAATAGTCGGTTGGGATATTGCGGTTAATGGATTGCCTCTTTTAACTCAAGCAGAAATCAGGAAGCTTTTTTCTGTACTGGACTCCAATTTTATTTTATCGTTAACTCCTCGATTACTCACAGGAGTCCCTGCTGCATGGGACGATTCAAAGGAAATAGATGAATTTTTAAATAACTGGCGTTTTAGTGATCCGAAAAGTCTGATCACAGGAAATGAACTGCGAGTAGGTTACATGGGGATGGTTGAAATTACCATGGCTTGTTGGTATGCGAATCCCCGTTCCTGGGATTTTTGTGGATATACAGGACCACCTGTTTTGTAGAAAAATCTTGATCAATCTATTTATTATTGTCATTCCAGACTAGATTCTGGATAAAGATTTTAAATCAATTTGGGTATAATAATTTGTGTAGTATTTTTGAGTTCTTGATCTGCGCTTTGTTTTGAATAACAAGCTTTACGATAGTTATAAAGATGAGTAAAAAACAGAATAAAATTCATGATTTTGTTGCAGAAGGTTTTGAGCAGGGCTGGAAACATCTTGATTCATCTCAGCTGACATCGGAAAAAACACTTGAAACAGATGTGGTTGTCATTGGCTCTGGAGCGGGAGGAGGTAATGCAGCAGAAATTCTGGCAAAGGAAGGGTTGAGTGTGATAGTCATCGAAGAGGGACCGTTGCATACTGCTAAAGATTTTCATATGAAAGAAGACGAAGCGTATTCCGAACTTTATCAGGAATCAGCTGCCAGGCAAACGAAGGATCGCGGAATAAAAATTTTTCAGGGGAGAATGGTCGGCGGAGGAACAGGGATCAACTGGACAGCAAGTTTTCGTACACCCCCAACTACCCTCAATTACTGGACAAAAGAAATGGATGTTAAGGGATTTTCTGTAGATGAAATGCAACCTTGGTTTGAATGGGCCGAAAAGCGTTACAAGATTCAAGAATGGACGGATTCTCCTAATGCTAATAACAGTACGTTGGAAAAAGGATGTGAAAAACTCGGAATCAGTTGGGGAAAAATCAGTAGAAATGTCAGCGGCTGTCTCAATTTAGGTTATTGCGGCACAGGATGTCCAGTCAACGCAAAACAGTCAACTCTGGTCACTTCAATTCCGGGGGCATTAAAAGCCGGTGCTATGCTAATATCAAAAGCAAGAGCTGAAACTTTTGATTTAAGAAAAGGAAATATTGTTCAACTGAAATGCAGGGCCATGAATGCCCGTGGAAATTCTCCTTCCGATCAGTTGATAAAAATTAAAGCACGTCATTATGTACTGGCATCAGGGGCAATCGGTAGTCCGGCAATCCTGCTGCGGTCGGAGAGCAAAAGTTTAAATCCCCATGGTCTGGTCGGCACTCGAACATTTCTGCACCCAGTAAACATTTCTGGTGCGATCATGCCATTTCCAGTCAATGGAGAATATGGTGCTCCGCAAACAAGTTATTCAGACCATTACGTTGATACTCGAATTGATAATAAAAAGCCAGGTTTCAAACTCGAGTGTCCGCCACTGCAACCAATGTTAGTAGCAACGACTTTGGATGGACATGGAAAAACACATGCAGAAATAATGAAACAAAGACCCTTTCTTCAGGTGCTGATTGCACTTCAGCGTGACGGATTCCACCCGGAAAGTACTGGTGGAAAAGTTTATTTAAAAAGTGATGGGACACCCGGATTGGATTATCCTGTTTCAAACTATGTTTGGAAAGGCATCAGGGATGCTTTTCTGGCAATGGCTGAAATTCAGTTTGCGGCTGGTGCAAAAGCGGTTGCGCCTGTTCACAGGGATGCAGGAATATACAGCAGCCCGAGAGAAGTAAAACATGCGATTGCAGGTTTGCCAATGGAAATTCTTAAAGCTAGATTGTTTTCTGCACACGTAATGGGAGGTTGCCCGATGGGCGAAGATCCAGTCAAATCTGTGGTTAATTCAAATGGACGTCATCATGAAGTTGAGAATCTATCAGTTTTTGATGGTTCTATCTTTCCTACATCAATTGGTGCAAATCCTATGGAAACAATTTTTGCGTCGACAGCAAAATTTGCGGGAGATCTAGCAAGAGAAATGATAAATTAAGTTACTTGTTAAAAAATTCTTAATTACAAAATTTTGTTTTTCAATAAGAGATAAAAACTTCATTAAATTAACATTATAAAATATGAATGTATTTCTATCTTAGTAAAAATTAACAGGGTTTATAGTTTTTTGTCAACGCAACACAAGAGATTTTTTGTGAACATTAATTAAGTTTATTTTAATCCTGAAAAACAGTCCGCAGGTATAAGTATATAACTTCTTTTGTATTTTATAGATTTATGCTTGTAGGTTATACAAGATAGCATACAATGTAAGGCTACAAACTTTAGGTGAGAGTTCTTAATTAAGAGAAATCCTAGAGTCGAATGTAGCTAAGTTATTTTTATGGTAGATACTCCGTTTTACACTTCCAAAAAGGAAGTGTTTTAAATTAATGATTAGCATTATTTGGGGAATTAATGAGTGACGCAGAACACGTGAGCCGTAAGGAACTCCTGAAGCCAAATCGTATGGAGAAACAACTATATGCATTCGTCGATCATGCATACAGGAAAAAGAGTTTATACATGAGTGTGGGTATTGCGCTACTTGTTTTGGTTCTTGGAATATGGGGTGGATGGAAGTATTCGCAAAATGAACGCATCAATCAGGCAAACCTTTATCATCTTGCTCGCGCAAAGCTTAACAATCCTATTCTTTCACCGGAAGAAAGATTGAGCGAGGGTGTCGCTGCATTACAGGAGTTTGTAAATTCTGCATCAGGCAGCTCACTGGTCGTATTGGCAATGATGGAATCCGGGGGAGAATATGCAAGACAGTCAAAAATTGATGAATCAATTGCCGTCTTTCAAAAGGTAATATCTCATCCTGATACAACTCCTTTTCTGAAAAATTCTGCTAGGCTGAGTTTGGCATCACTGTTTGAACAAAAGCAACAGTGGGTTGAGGCTGAGATGATGCTTGAGTCAATAAACGTTTCAGCTTGGGATGACCTGCGCTGGCGAGCATTGGCCAGGGTTGCTATCGCCAAAGGTGAATTTGATAAAGCAAAGAATCTATTGGAGCAGCTGCTTGAAAAAGAACCAGATTCATTCTTCAGGCAGGAAACGGAAACATTATTGTTGACGCTTTAGTAACTTAGTTTCTTTATAATCTATACAAAAAAACCAAAATGAAAGATGATTATCTGAAGTTGGTTGAAGAGCACAGCCAAGATGAAAAAATAAATTTGTTTGAAAAAGTATTAACCATGTCCAAGCGCGCTAAATCTCTCTATAGTCTTGAGGAATCTTCACGTTCGTCACTCAAACACAAGCCGACCTTTCAAGCTATATTGGAGAATAATGAAGGGCGTTTACTGATAAAAAATAATACGTCAAAAGATTTAGCTGAAGAGAGCAGCGAGTAAAAAAAGTTACTATTAATTTAGGGTGTTCTGACCATTGAAACCTGAAGCTAATTAAGCAAAATGCAGGGATCAGTTAATTTGTTGCAAGGTTTCACACGTATTCTGGGCGTATTGCTAACACGTACCCGTTCACAGTACGCTGCCTTGCTTATTTTTTCCGGAATGGGAGCTGGTGATTTTCTATTCCGGACCTACCTTTTTCCAGTCTACATTGATTTTCTGCAAAATATTGGTGCAAATCCGGATTGGGCTATGCTAGATGTGGGTTTTGCTCCAATTCTCTGGCTTTCTTTTTTTGCTATAATTTTGGGTAGTCTTACAATAGTCATCACTTTTGCAGCTCAAAATGTTCCAAAATTGATTGATCTATATATGGATCACTGGCCGAGTCTGTTATTCGTCTGGTGGGCTGCCGCATGCCTCGCTCACGCTCTAAGTATCAAGCTACTTGCAGAGGGTGAGATTCAAATAATATCCAGCCTCGTTTTTAATTATCATGTATTACTTGTTGTCTCACTAGTGATTGGCTTTCCTTTTATTTTTTCAATTCTCAGAAATACGAAAACAAGCAAAGTAATCGACAATTTATTAAAAGACGGTTATTCCACTATAAATAGAATTGCAGCAAAAGGTACTGTTGGAAAAATTTTACCACAAGAACAAGCTAAAATTCAGTACGATTTGTTTCAAATACTGAATCAACTGATTGATTTGCTAGTCTATGTACCATTCAAGGAACCTAAAGCACAGGTAATCGAAGGTATTGGGGCTTTACTCAGGCATTATGTTAAGTTGAAACCGAATATTCCAGAATCATTTTTTAAAGTTGATGAATGTGTTCTCGATGATATATCGTTTCGTACAATGAAAAGTCTGATGGGGGAAGTTGAAAAAACTCATACATTTTATGAACAAAAATGCTTTCGATTGATTGGAAATGTATATAATGTCTTTCTTGATACAAAAGAATTTGATCTTTCAACTTTGTGTGCTGAACAATTGAGTCAGGTTGGTAAAACGGCGATTGCCTGTGATGATCAGGATCTGATAGAAGTAATTACAGTTCGTTTCAATACTCTCTTCAGATTCGCATTGAAGCATGGTCAACACCATAACGAACCACGTAATTTGTATAATCTGGTTTTTTATTATGGGCGGTTTATAGGATTCTTAATTGAATATAAGCAGCTTGAAAGGATAAAAACATGTGTTGGCTATTTCGTTTTTTATGCTCAGCAGTGTTTTAACTCAATTCAAAGTGCAAAATCGCTTGCAATTATATTAGATGTTCTTGCTTTTGAAATACAGAAATTTATGCTTAAATTCTACCAAGAAAATTGGGACAGGGAAATGCAGGAAGAGATGCTGCAAAAATTTTTGGTTTTTGATAATTTTCAGGATATGGATAAAAATTTTGCTGCACAGTTTTTTAGTCAAAATCAAGGCATAAGACTTCTACATATCGGACTTGCTTTGTTTTATCTCAATCAAAAAGAAGGTGAATTTGCGGCAAAGATTGCAAAGGATACAGTTCAGGATCTGGATTTGATGGGAGAAACTCTTTTCAGAAAAACAATGGAAGTGATTTATGCGAGGCTACAGTTTTCTGGTCCTAAATTCTGGGAGGATACAGACCGAGGCAACCTGAATATTTATTACACTCCTTATCAAGATGAAATAAGTTCATTCAAAAAAATACAGCAAGAAATACTCCTTGAAAATAATAAAAAAATTATGGATAAAAAATAAATCAATTAGTCGAAAATATCGGTCTAAATAAATTCTTGTGTGATTAAAAAATATGGTTTATACTTCGGATATGTTAATTTTAATATTTAATTTCAAAAAATTATTAATTAAATTAATGAAATGAACTTGATAAAATTGATTGCTATATAAAGGGATGTAGATTTTTTAAAAAAGGTAAAAAAGTTGGTTTTGGGAAATAAAATGAGTGCGACCGTGAAGGCTTTAAATATAACCATTTTATACCCTGAGAGCACGTTTACTTTCTGTAAATACAAAACTGAGATAAGTTACTCCTGAGTTCGTAAAAAAGAGATTTGCAAAAAATTAGCAAATTCTAAAAAACGAAAAATAATAAATAATGTTAGATCAGCAGGTAAAGTGGGGAGTTCAAAACGTGTTATTATTCCTCAGTATTTAAATGAGGAATTTGACTGGAATAAAGGAAATGAGGTTGTCATCCGTCGTTCCGGCAAAATAAAATTTTTATAGAAAAACCGGTAAGTAAATAAGCTTCTTCCAATCGCTCTTTAACTTTAAAAGTTGAGTGCTCCCCTCCTTCATATGAGAAAAATGCTGATGGTTTGTTGGCACAATTTATCAGCCGTTTAAATTTTTAAATTAAATTTAACAGGATATTGCATGGATTTGGTTTATCGCCCAAGACGTTTGAGACGTTCAGCTTCCATCCGTGGGCTAGTGCGTGAAACAGAACTATCTCCTCGACAATTGATTTATCCGATGTTTGTCACCGAAGGCAAGGCCGTCAGAGAATGCATCGAGACTATGCCGGGGCAATTTCGCCTGTCTATAGATGAACTTCTTCGAGAATGTGAAGAGCTATATGCATTAGGCATTGGTGCGGTTAACTTGTTTGGTTATTCAATTGAAAAAGATGAACTGGGAAGTATGTCTTATGACTCCGGCGGTTTGATTCAGCGAGCTGTCAGGGCTATCAAAAAAACAATCCCTGAATTATGTGTACAAACGGATGTTGCTCTTGATCCTTACACGACACACGGCCATGATGGTCTTGTTATTAATGGAGAAATCGTTAATGACGAATCTGTTGAAGTGTTGTGCAGAATGGCACTTTCTCATGCAGAAGCCGGCGCGGACTGGATTGCGCCTTCGGACATGATGGATGGTCGGGTTGGCGCAATACGTAATGCCCTCGATGGGCAGGGTTTTGATGGTGTGGGAATACTCGCTTATTCTGCTAAATACGCCTCATGTTTTTATGGCCCATTTAGAGGTGCACTTAAGTCTGCTCCAAAAAGCGGAGACAAAAAATCTTATCAAATGGATCCTGCCAATACACGTGAGGCGTTACGGGAGATTTCTTTAGATTTGGATGAAGGTGCAGATGTGGTAATGATCAAACCCGCACTTTGTTATCTGGATGTAATTTCAAGGGTACGTGATACATTTGATGTCCCGATAGCGGCTTATAATGTTTCGGGAGAATATGCGATGGTTATAGCTGCCGCTGAAAAAGGTTGGATTGATAAGGATCGTGCAATGATGGAAATGCTCCTTTCGATTCGACGTGCGGGAGCGGACATGATCCTCACATATTTTGCGAAAGATGCTGCGGCTTATCTGCGTGCCGATTTCGGAAGTTTTTCATGACAGCCTCACTCACCATACGGAATGCTGAGGTTGTTCTGCCAAAGAGTATCCAGCAGGTTGATGTCTCGGTTATCGGTGGGAGGATTAACGCTATCGGCAATGATATAGAGGGAGTCGGGAAATTGATTGACGCGGAAGGTTTGACTCTGCTTCCTGGCATGATTGATCCACAGGTTCATTTTCGTGAACCAGGGGCTGAGCAGAAAGAAGATTTACACAGTGGTTCATGTGCTGCGGCAGCAGGGGGTATTACAAGTTTTCTTGATATGCCGAATAATACTCCCCCGATCATAACTCGAAAACGTATGGCTGAAAAAAAAAAATTAGCGGCAGAAAAATCGGTCGTTAATTACGGATTTTTTATTGGTGCGACTCCAGACAATCTGGAGGAACTGAACGCTGTTGAAAATGTTTGTGGAATAAAAATTTTCATGGGCTCATCCACCGGAGACTTGTTAGTGCATGAGCCACAAGTTTTGGAAAAAATATTTTCTAACGGTTCACGTCTGATTGCAGTCCACGCTGAGGATGAAACTATACTCAGGGAGAACACGGAATTACTAAAAGATCTTTCAGATGTTCGGCTACATTCACGTATCAGGGATGAATCTGCAGCACTGAAGGCTACAAAACTGGCTGTAAGGCTATCATTACAGTACCGTCGTAGATTACATATTTTACATTTGACGACCGAAGATGAATGTGATCTCCTTCGCAGTCTGCCGCGTGAACATCTAATTTCAACCGAAGTCTGTCCACAGCATTTTACAATGACTGTTCCTGAATGTTATGAAAAATTTGGAACTTTAGCGCAGATGAATCCACCGATTCGGACAAGGCGCCATGCCGATGCATTATGGCAGGCACTAAAAGATGGAATAATTGATTGTATTGCTACTGACCATGCACCTCATACTTTAGAGGAAAAAGATCAGCCTTATGGGATGGCTCCTTCAGGTATGCCAGGAGTTGAAACTTCACTTCCATTGATGCTTGACCGTGTAAACCAAAATTATTGTACTTTGCAGGAAGTAGTTTTCTGGATGTCAGAATCTCCTGCAAACCTTTACAGGATGCAGGGTAAAGGACGTATTGAAGTTGGGCACGATGCTGATTTGGTTTTAGTTGACATGTCCTTAAAGAAAACTGTAAAGAATGGAGAACTATACACTAGGGTTAACTGGTCTCCTTTTCACGGGATGGAGTTACAGGGCTGGCCCGTGCGCACGATTGTTAACGGCCAGACAGTTTTTCTGAACGGTGAAGTTGACAAAAGTGTCCGTGGAAGAGAAATCTGCTTTGCATGATGAGCAGATAAGAGTTAGGATATTTATAAAGCATATTGCTTTAAGCTGTATATTTGAAATGGTTTTACGGAAAAGTTAGGGAAAAAAGTTCCGAAATTTTTTTTATAGGAGAAAATTATGAATAATACAACTGCTAATGGTTCCCATAAAAATTTAATAGAAATGCTCGAGAATTCTCGACAGCTTTATGGTGACCGGCCTTTATATGGCACTAAGCGTGACGGCATTTACGAGTGGACAACTTATGAGCAATTTTCTGAAAAAGTAGATGCTTTACGGGGGGGGCTTGCTTCTTTAGGTGTTTCTTCTGGAGACAAAGTAGCGATTATCTGCAAAAACACTGAAGAGTGGGCTGTTTCAGCATATGCTACTTATGGGTTATGTGGGCAGCATATACCAATGTATGAAACACAAATGCCTTCGGAATGGGAATACATTATACGAGACTGTGGTGCAAAAGTTTTACTAGCTGCAAATTCATCAATCTTTGAAAAAACTAGGAATTTCCCAGATCAGATTGATTCACTGGAACATGTCATTTTGCTCACCGGCAGTGTTGAAGGAGAAGTGACAACTTATGAAGATTTGTTGAAAAAAGGTAGGGAAAAACCTGTTCAAAAAATGGAGCCGGAATCTCATGCACCAATGGGGATGATTTATACTTCAGGAACTACAGGGAATCCAAAAGGTGTGATCTTGAGTCATAGGAATCTAATTTTTGAATGTTCAGTAGTCATACCTTTACTTGGAATGTCTAGAGATGTTCGTACCCTCGCTTTCTTACCATGGGCACATGTTTTTGGTCAAGTTGCTGAAGTGCACGGTATAATTGGTTGTGGTGGTTCTGCTGGACTGGTAGATGATGTTAATACGCTCGTTGATGAATTAGGTGTGGTAAAGCCCAGTGTATTCTTTGCTGTACCTCGCGTTTACAATAGGATATATGATCGTCTCCAAGAGCAAATGAAGGAAAAACCGGGATTAATACGTGCTCTCTTTTACGGAGGACTTAAACAAGCCAAGCGCGAAAGAGAAGGAGAAACGCTTGGATTTTTGGATAATTTAATACTTTTACTGGCTCGTAAAATAATATTCAAAAAAATATTGAATCGATTCGGCGGTAATTTGCGAATTGCTGTGAGCGGTGCGAGTGCTCTAAGTCCTTCTGTAGCAGAATTTATAAATGATATTGGAATAAGTATTTATGAAGGTTATGGTCTCAGCGAAAATACTGCGGCTCTTTCTCTTAATTATCCAGGTTCAAGACGTTTTGGCTCAGTCGGTAAACCATTGCCGGGTGTAAGGATTGAGATAGACAAAACAGTTGAAGGTTCCAAAGAAGAAGATGGAGAAGTACAGGCTTTTGGTGAGAATATCATGATTGGTTACCATAACCTACCTGACAAAACAAAAGAAAGTATCACTGAAGATGGAGGACTTCGGACAGGAGACCTAGGTCATTTGGACTCAGATGGTTATCTATACATTACAGGACGTGTCAAGGAGCAGTACAAACTTGAAAATGGGAAGTATGTAGCTCCCGCTCCTTTGGAAGAATCTTTAAAACTTAGCTCATATATTGATCAAGTCATGCTTTATGGTTTCAATCGTCCACACAATGTTGCTTTGATTGTTGTGGCAATGCCTGCAGTCACTCAGTATGCTGAAGATCTTGGAATTTCCGGAAGTACTGAAGATATTCTTAATGAGCCGCGCATCCGTGAACTTTTCAAGGAACAGCTAAAACATTTTGGGAAAGATTTTAAGGGATTTGAACATCCGCAAAACTTTTCTTTGCTTTCAGAAGAGTGGGGCATCGACAACGGATTGCTAACTCCAACTTTGAAACTGAAACGTGAGGTCGTCGAGGAGAAGTTCAAAACAGAAATTGAGGAGCTCTTCTCTTAAGCCTTGCGGGGTGTTTCATACTTTAGATTTGAACATCTTTGCTGTTAGTTTTATTTTTTGATCGTTTCTTTACTTCATGCAAATCCAAGTCTACAATCTTCATAAAAGCTACCTAGACGGAGTAGGTCGAAGACTACACATTTTGCGAGGACTAAATTTTGAAGTAGAATCTGGTTCTACAGTTGCAATCCTCGGAGCATCTGGAACCGGAAAAAGCACATTTCTTCATATACTCGGGACACTCGAAGCAATCGACGAAGGCAAATTGTGTCTTGACGGTAGTGATATAAGTATTTTCTCCCGTGATCAAGCAGCAAAGTTTAGAAATGAAAAAGTCGGTTTTATTTTCCAGTTTCACCAATTGTTGCAGGATTTTACCGCACTGGAAAATGTAATGATCCCCCAGTTGATGAAAGGTAGCAATTCAGTTGTTGTGAGAGAAAATGCTCTTGATCTGCTGCAAAGAGTAGGACTTGGTGAGCGCACCATGCATAAACCTGCTCAACTGTCAGGTGGTGAGCAACAACGTGTTGCGATTGCAAGGGCTTTGGTTAATCGCCCGAGTGTCGTCCTGGCGGATGAACCGACAGGAAATCTTGATGAAGATACGAGTGCTCAAATTATGGAAATATTGCTTCGCTTAAATCAAGAATATGAAACTACTCTTATAATGATTACACACAACACCGGCATTGCGTCAGAGATGCAGTTTCAGCATAAAATGGAAAATGGACAATTAAATTTGCTTCCGAATGTCTAATTATCCCCACAAAAAAACCACTGCTCTGTTTTTCCAAGTTTCTTCCAAGCCTGATGTATAGCCTTTCTTCAGTTTTTCGATTTTTAGCAATGCTTGTGTTTTTTGGTGCTTTCTCATCAAGCTTCATTTGTATTTCTGCAAGTGCACAAGATACTGAAATAGAAGGAATTTCTGCACGTATTGAAGAGATAGAAATAAAAGGTACCTCTGAACTCGAATCCTCGCAGATATTGTTTTTGATTGAAAGTCAGGTTGGGGATAAATTAGATCGCAAGACCATAAGCAGGGATATTCATTCTATATATCAAATGAAGTTGTTCGAGGATGTTCAGGCGGAAGTAAAAGAACTAGAAGGTGAAGAATCCAAAGAAAAATCCTACCAACTACTTTATCGGGTCAGAGAACGCCCTCGCTTAATGGAGGTGAAACTGGAAGGTGTGCTTTTGGCTGAAAGTTCAGTGATTGAGGAAGAAATGACATTGCTCCAGTACGATCCATATGATCCGGAAAAAATTTCACTCAATGAACAAATTATTTTGGAACATTACCGAAGTGAGGGTTACCCTAGGGTAAGTGTGATTAGTATAATTGAGGATTATGAACAAGATACGGAAAATTCTGGAAAAAGATTTCGTGTAGTTTTTAAAATAGATGAAAAACCTCGTGTTTATCTTACGGATATTTTCGTGAATGGGACAAAATATTTTTCTGAATTAGATATTAAACGTTTCATCTTGAGTTCCGAAATCGACTGTGTTTCATGGGCAAATCAATCAGGTCTTTACCGTGAAGAAATGATTAACCAGGACTTGTCAATGATTACTCAGCATTATCTTAAAAAAGGTTTCATAAAAATCTTTATAGACAAGCCCGAGGTGACTTTAATTCATAATCCGGATTACAGTCGTGTTGATGTGCGAATAGATGTTAATGAAGGAGACCAGTATTATACTGGTAAGATTAAATTCTCCGGAGATGTTCTTGGTGATCAAAATATACTAAAAGAAGGTATTTTGCTCGAAGAGGGAGAGATTTATAATCCATTTTTGCAGAATAGGGATCGCTCCGGAATTAGTGAAATCTATCATGAGCAAGGTTATGCCTTTGTCAGAGTTATTCCTGAGACTGTTATTGACGAGGTAAAAAAAATTGTTGATGTAAATTATAGGATAGTAAAAGGTGAAAAGGCATACATCGGCCGTTTGGAAATTGCGGGTAATGTAGAAACGCGTGATCATGTGATTCGGCGTGAATTTGAAGTTCAGGAAGAGGAACTGTTTAACGGTAAAAAATTGATGAGAAGTCAGCAAAACATAAACCGTCTGGGATTTTTTCAGTCTGGAGTTGTGCTTGAACGTTCACCACATGAAGAAGAAGGAAACATACTGGACATTATTACACGACTCAAAGAATCACAGACAGGTACTTTTCAGGCTCAAATGGGTTATAGTGATTTTTCTGGCTTCAGTGGAGGAGCAACTATTTCTAAAGGTAACTTGCTTGGAACTGGGCGTACTTTGCGTTTCAGCGCTCAGTTTGCCGAACAGAGTGTTCAACAACAATTTAATGCAACTCTGATTGATCCAAGAATTTTTGACTCGCAAATATCAGGTTCAATATTTACGTCAAGGAGTAAGAGCACAGATTCTACAGAATTGGATCGGGGAATAATAACAGAAAATAGTTATGGTTTCAGTTTGGGGATGCCTTTGTATTTCCGTGATTTCCGTTTTGCCACACAAGTCAGCGCACTTGATCGTCTTTTTTCTTTATCCGGAACAGATCTTTTCAAACGTTCTGTTTCGCCGTCGCTTACATACAACACAGTCAATCATCCTGTCTTTCCAAGCGCTGGCATCAAGACGTCAATCCGTGTGATTCAAACTGGGACACCGTTCGGTGGAAATATACAGTTGCGTGAATATCAGTTCCAGTATCAGCAGTTTTGGGCACTGAATATGGATAATACTTTTATTTTAATGGCAAAAGGGCGTATGGGCCTGTTGCAGGAACAGGGTTATTCACCAATTCCTTCTGAAGACCGTTATCGTCTTGGAGGGATCGATTCTATAAGAGGTCACTATTATTATAATATTTCGGGCCCTTATGGTACAAGCGAGCAAAGTATTAATATTGCCTATCGAGTGATCACAGACGAACTTGGATATACTCAGATAAAAACTTATGACATTAGGACTGTAGATTTGAACTCAAGCGAACTGCAGGAATTAAAAAGTGGTGGTATTTCCGAGAGAGTTTTTAACCTTGAGTTACTTTTCCCCCTCAGTCAAGATGAGAAAAGTTTTGTGCGTGGATTGCTATTTTTTGACGCAGGAAACGTAAATGCAGAATCAAGACAATATCAACTGCTGGGTGAAGAAGAACCTAGTTTTTTTGATTTGCGTAAAAGTGCAGGTTTTGGTGTGAGGGTGATTACACCAATGGGTGTCCTTCGTTTTGAGTATGGCTCTAAGTTGGATAAACGTCCCAGTGAAACACCGGATCGTTTTGAATTCACGGTAAGCGGCTTGTTTTAATTAGCATCATATTGACAGAATATTTAAAATGAATAGTCCACAAATTTCTTCTAAGATCAAGGAGCAAGTGCATAAGGCACGTGAAGCGTCTCTTGTCTTAGCGAATCTTGATAATTTGTCTAAAAATAAAATACTTTTCAATCTGGGAGAATCTCTACGTGAAAACTACTCAGAGATTTTAGTAGAAAATTCCAGAGATATGGCAGAGGCAGAAAAGATGCTTAAAAGTGGAGAACTATCTGAAAGTGCCTGTAAACGTGTTTTTTTGAATGAAGACAAGATTGAGCAGATGGCTCAAAATTGCGAAAGTGTTGCGTCATTACCTGATCCTTCAGGACAAGTTTTGAAGGCAACTCGCCTTGACGAAGGGCTGGAACTCTTTCGAGTTTCGTGTCCGATTGGAGTTATATTGGTGATTTTTGAATCACGTCCGGATGTAGTAATTCAGATTTTCGCTTTAGCCTTAAAATCTGGAAATGCTGTAATACTAAAAGGTGGTAAAGAAGCACAAAATTCGAATCGTGTCCTGACAGGACTTATTCACAAAACTCTAGACACCTATAAGACTGCCCCTATAAATTCAGTCAGCCTTGTGGAAAGTAGGGATGAAGTTGCAGAACTGGTGAAAATGAGTGCGGAACTTGATTTGATAATTCCTCGTGGTAGTAACGAATTGGTTCAGCATATTCAAAAAAATGCCCAAGTTCCAGTGTTGGGTCATGCAGATGGAATTTGTCATGTCTTTCTGGATGAAGCAGCGGATGAAGCAAAAAGTCTAGAAGTTTCTCTTGACTCAAAACTGGATTATCCAGCTGTTTGCAATGCCTCTGAAACTTTACTTGTTCATCAAAAATTTTCTGACGAACTGTTCTCCGAAATTTTATTGAAAATGCAGGATTCTGGTGTAGAATTGAGGGTTTGTTTTGAGACAGAACAACGTTTGCAGAATTTCCCACAATTTAAATTGAAAAAGGCTGTTGAAGAAGACTGGAAAACAGAATACATTGATTTAATACTTGCTGTAAAAACTGTGAAATCCGCTGAAGAAGCAGTGCAGCACATTAATCATTATGGTTCAAAACATACTGATACAATTGTAACTGAAAACTCAGAACTGGCAGAATGGTTCATGAACGCTGTAGACTCGGCTGGAGTATTTTGGAATGCGTCTACACGTTTTGCAGATGGTTTCCGTTATGGTTTGGGAGCAGAAGTCGGGGTTAGTACAGGGAAAATTCATGCCCGTGGTCCTGTTGGCCTTGAGGGGCTAGTTATTTATAAATACAAGCTGTATGGTAACGGTCATGGGGTTGGACGTTACAGTGATGCAAAGCGCGAACTGTTGCACAAAAATATTGGTATGGACTGAACTATAAAACTTACTGCTGATAGTCATAAAAATTCATTTTTGGTAGTATTAAAAAACTGCAGTTATTTTTACTTTCTATTTTTGGGGATGACTGAATTTTGATGTATTCAAGCATATAGATTATTTTATAGAGTTTCGATTTTATCTCAGCAACATTTAGCCGGAAAAACTTTATGTATAAACTTAATATAGATCGTGATTTAGGCAAGAACCTTTTTGAGAATGAATCTAAAGAAACCAAGGACTGGATAGTAAACGCTATCGCGAACATTGTTATTGTAGACGGTATTATTGAGAAACACGAGTTTGTGGCGTTACAGGAAGCAATTGAACTGCTTGAAAGCCGCGATGAAGTGCACGACTTGATGAAAAAAGTAAAAGACCGTGATCTCTATGAAGTAAAAGACATCAAGATGAGTCTTGATCTTGCCATCAATGTTTTCTTCTACCTTGCGGCAATTGCGGTGATTGACGGTAGTCTCAAGAAAAGTGAGAAAGAGTTATTAAATAAATGTGGATTGTGTCTTGGCCTCGACAACGATTTGATAAGTTCTGTCATACGCTGGTCAGTTAATCAAATGGAAATTAATCGAAAATTGAGTCAGGATTTGCAAAGAAGTATTCAAGGCCGTGATCTGATCATTGAAAAACAGTTGTTTGAAAATTGATTAAGATAAACAACCAACTGAAAAAACTTGTTTTTATTAGTTTTTTCTACTAATATAGTACGCAGAAATATTCATATTATTGAATTAATAGAATTCAATTATTACATTATTTTAGAACATTATGTTCCCCAATATACGGTTACTATCTGTCCGGCGTTTTTCATTTTTTACCGTATTTGTTATTTTTGTTTTGTTGGGAACTTTGTATTCATTGTCAGCACAATCTTATTTTGTCCCTCTCGAAAGAGGTGATTACTTTGAGCGTAAAGAGCACCTCACTTTTTCACCGGGTGTTGAACTATCAGGAGATTACAGGTTCCGTACCTCAAAGATTCATTCATCAGAGCTTCCCCTTTCAAGGGCTGAAACAAATTCTCCAGAAGAGTTTTCCTTTGACCAGGATATTCGTCTGCGTCTTCGCTCAACGGTTCATAGGATAATTTCTATCAATCTTGAACTTGCTACAGATCAAGAACCACTTTATCAGTCTGATATCAGGGCATTGCGGAGTTCACGCTCGACCGCGGCGGATTCTCAGTCCGTAAATATACTCGCGCGGCAATCTTATCTGGAATTTAATAGGAATCCGAATGAAGAGTCAAAAATTGGCAAGCAGAGGATCAATATTGGCGATCGGAAAGGCAAGGTCTTTGCCGGAATCCTTAGTGGATTTTCACAACGGTGTAAAGCAGGGACTTGGTGTTATGAAATTGGGGGCATGAAACTATCATCCGCTGATGGAGACTGGCTTTATTACTTTTCATTGGATTATCCTTTTTGGCATGAGGTTGATTCTCAGGGTGAAATCATCGATTCATTACGTTTAGAGATTTTCCGGATAAAATATACTGAACATGATGTGCCACTAGGTAAGAATAATGTTCCTGCAAAGCGTCTTTCGAGTGTTACTCTCTCCAGCCTCGAAAGTGGAGGATTTACTTCAGGAAGCAGTTGTAAAAGCAGTCTTAGTGCATATACGCTGAATTCGGATTGTAAACCTGTTTACTATAATGCGAATGAACAGGAGTATTTTGGTTTGCGAATACAGTGGGAAAATGCCACTTGGTCGGCATATGCAGACGTTATTTCGAATCAGGGAAATAGGGATTATTTCATATATGATGACAGGCATAATCTTGAAAAAAGAAAGATTACTGGAGGCGCTGCGGAAGTGGAAGTTAGTTGGAAAAAACCTGGAGAGCAATTTACACTCATTGGTATGATGGCCCGGGGAGATGAACAGCTTGAGGACAGCAGCAGGATTGGAACGAATTACAAGCGCCGCCTGGAAGGTTTCTATGAAATATCTCCAGGGACCTATCGTGGGACACAGTTTTATTTTAATGGAGGTAGTCCTGATTTGAACAGCGGGACCGGGCTTGGACATTCAATAAACAATACACAATTAGGCGGTTTCCGCTATCGTTATGATATTCCAGAAACAACCTCGGTTTATCGTTTGGGACTTTATGAACTGAAGCGTATTAAACCAGTACTTGACATACACGGTTCAAAATCAAGTATGATTGGTTTGGAGTTGGACAATACCTTTACTATTCTTTTTGCGGGTTATGCTAAAATAGACTTGGATATAAACGCATTTTTGCCTGGAAAAGCGTTCAGTTATGATGATCAAACTGTGCCTGCAGTAAATGGAAATATTATTTATCACTTTGCCGGACGTTTATCATACTCGTTCTAAACTGTATATGTTCAATAAAAAGAAAGTTTACTATGGGAAAAAGAGTCGCGAAAATTGAACGTAAAACTAAAGAAACTACTATTAAAATAGAACTCAATCTGGATGGCTCAGGAATAACAGATATCAATAGCGGAATTGGTTTTTTGGACCACATGCTCGATTTGTGGTCATTTCACGGGATGTTTGATTTGAAATTAAAATGTGACGGCGATTTGGAAATTGACACACATCACACAACTGAAGATATTGCTCTTGCTCTGGGAAGCGCACTTATAGATGCTGTTGGTGAAAAGAAGAAAATTTTTCGTTACGGGCATTCCTATGTACCAATGGACGAAACGTTAATCAGGGCTTCTTTGGACTTTTCTGGTCGACCAGAATTCGTCTTTCAGGGTGAATTTACTCAACCGACGATTGGTTGTTTGGATACTCAGATGATTAGCCATTTTTTCAAGTCACTTGCCAACTCTTCTAAGATGAATCTGCACCTGGCAATATTGTATGGAAAAAATGATCATCACAAATGTGAAGGTATGTTCAAGGCAGTGGGACGTGCTTTGCGTATAGCTTTAGAGCTTGATTCACGTCGCAAAGATATTGTTTCTACAAAAGGTATTCTCTGAATAGCATGAACGTAATCATTGATTACAAAGTAGGTAATCTGCATAATCTGAAAAACGCACTCGATTATTATGCAGTGAAAAATCAGATCGTCTCTGATGCCGAGGATATCCTCAAAGCAGACAGAATAATGCTTCCGGGAGTGGGTGCATTTTCTCCAGCAATGGAACAGTTAAGAAAATCCGGCATGCTAGCGGCATTAGAGGAAAAAGTAATATCAGGTGTCCCTCTGCTTGGAATTTGTGTAGGTGCACAACTATTGATGGATGAAAGTGAAGAAGACGGTATGCACACTGGGCTTGGTTGGATACCAGGTAAAGTGAAACGTTTTCAGCATCAACTTAAAATTCCACAAATTGGTTGGAATCAGGTTTCACAACAGAAAGAAGATTTTCTTTTTAATAAAGTTGCTGATGAGATGCATTTTTATTTTGTGCATTCATATCATCTGCTTCCAGAAAAGAGTGAGCATGTTTTGGGACTTAGTAGTTACGGATATGATTTTGCTTCAGTTGTCCGCAAAGACAATTTATGGGGAGTTCAATTTCATCCAGAAAAAAGTCAGAATGCTGGGCTACAACTGTTGAAAAATTTCTGTACTCTCACTTAGTAGTGAGAGTAATTTAGTATTAATCATTGAATACTGTCAAATAATTTAGTTGGAATAATTTTGAAGAAAAACAAGAAACCTAAACAAGAAATAAAGATATGGCATTAGAACAAACATTTTCAATCATAAAACCTGACGGTGTACGTCGTAATCTCGTAGGAAAAATACTCTGCCGTTTTGAAGAAAAAGGATTGCGTATTGTTGCGACTAAAATGATCCACATGTCAAAAAGTCAAGCAGAAGGTTTTTACTCAGTTCATAGTGAACGTCCTTTTTTTGATGAACTAACTGATTTTATGTGTTCTGGGCCAGTTGTGGTCTCAATTCTGGAAGGTGAAAATGGGGTGCTACATCACCGTGAAATTATGGGTGCAACTAACCCTGATGATGCAGATGAAGGTACTATAAGGCGTGATTTTGCCGAAAGTCTTGGCGAGAATACTGTCCATGGTTCAGACAGTATAGAAAATGCTGCTATTGAAAGTTCTTACTTTTTTTCACAGACCGAGATAGTAAATTCGGATTGCTGAAACCAAATTTATGGAAGAGTACGAGTGCGAGTTTATTAGTTAAGCGCTCGATGTAGTGATAGATGTTTGGAATAGTATCGTTGAAGCTTTTAATAGATTTGTAACTTTATTCAAAATGAAATTAATAATAGTATCTTTTACAAGTACTATTTTATTCCTCAAGCAATGGAATTAAATATTTCCATATTTCTTTACACTTTCCTCTTTCCAAAGATGAATGCTCCAGTGGGGTTGTGTTGAGTGCAAGATCCTGACGGATCATTTTTAAATGTTTTTGAATTTGGCTGCGTTTTAATTTGTCAATTTTACTCGCAACAATTAATACAGGACGACCGTAATAGTCGAGCCACTCCTTGAGCTGCTTGTCCTGCTTGGTAGGCCCGTGCCTACTGTCTACAATCAGTACAACATTGCGGAGGGATTCTCGTTCCTGGAGATAAGCCTCAATCATTTGCTTCCATTTTTTACGAACAGTTTCCGGAACCTTCGCAAATCCGTATCCCGGAAGGTCAACAAAGTGAAACTTTTCATTGATCTTAAAAAAATTTATCAATTGCGTTTTGCCTGGTGTTGAGCTGGTTTTAACTAGATTTTTTCTGTTGAGAAGAGAATTTATAAGCGTTGATTTACCAACATTTGAACGACCTGCAAAGGCAATTTCTGGTAATGTCGTTGGAGGGAACTGCCATGCAGAGGAAGCACTGAGGACAAATTCTGCAGAACGGATTTTCATTTATCTTTATCTTCCGTAGAAGGATCTGGATCTATTATATCTGTTACAGGAGGGCATTTAACTTCCTCTTCAGCTGGGGTTTTTCGAACATCCTTATTTTGATTAAGGTCTGTACCGAAAAGATGATTTGAAAATTGTTCTAAATGATCCAGATTGATTACTTTTTGACGTTGAGCCAAATCAAAATAGAGGAATGAGCTCAGCAGTGAGGCAAATGGATAAAAGAGTAGCGAAGCTAAATATTGTGACCACCGGATTGCCATGTTTACACCAGGATCGTTTAAAATATCAGACAGTAAAATTGGCAAGGTACCACCTTCATTAGGTTCAATATTTAAATCCAAATCTGGCATAAAAACGGTGAAAAGCAATGCAAAAACAATGAACTGTAAAACAGTACTGATCACAACGACTATAAAAACACGTGATAAATTAGCACGTGCTAGCTGTATACTCCTTATCATAGCACGCGTACCACGAAGACCTTCTACTATGAACACAGGTTGAGCCATCGAAGTCAATAATAATCCACCCAACCATAGGGTGATTACCAGAATGCTGAAAGGAAAAGGTAGTGTTAGTCCCATCACTCCAGTAATAAAAAGCAGATACTGCAAAATTGCTACATGAATTGATCCTAGAAACAAAGGTGAACGGAAAGCACGCAGGATTGAAAGTGTAGGGAAAAAACTCCCGAAAGCTAGGCCGATTACACCTAAAGTAATCGCAGCCTCCAACATATGTACTGAAAGGAAAAATACTATGCTCTCCGTTTCACCCCAGCCAGCAAAACCCATAAAAAATGCTGGAGCCACCAATGCTACAGTTAAAAACAAGATCGAAATGAAATTCTTTTTATAAATCCTGAAACTCAGAACGAACAAAGATGAAAGACTGTGATTAAAATTAAGTAAATTCATAAAATTTGTTGAAATTATTTGGAATAAAAAAGATATATATAGCATACAAAGAGTGTTGGACTTAAACAAGCAAAAGCATCGCATTGTAGGATAAATACAGAGAAAGCATTGTAAAAAGCTTGCACGGGTATGTGCGCTCAGTTAGAATTTATTGGTTCGGAATTGTTTAATTAATCAAAACAATTTTGACTTGGAGAGGTGACCGAGTGGCCGAAGGTGCTTGATTGGAAATCAAGTGTGCGGGCAACCGTACCGAGGGTTCGAATCCCTCTCTCTCCGCCAATAACAATTGATTCGAGATGATTATTACATATACATTTGACCTTTTTTCAACGTAATATAAACCCTAATAAGGTGATTGTGATGCTAAAATTAATTTCATTCAATTTGTTAATTATAACTTTTGTATTAATTTCATGTTCAAAGTCTGAAGAGGCGGATGAGAAAACCGCTTCAACTATTTATGCAAATTCTAAGAGTGGCGATACTGCCTCTGGATCAATAACTGTTGGAAGTGACACTTTAACAGGTACTTATAAGGGGCTATGTGCTTCTACATCTACTATGAGCAGCTATCCATCGGATGCAACTCATGTTGGATTTGTTATAGTTATTACAGGTTCTTCTTCATATACAAAAGAAATGAACTATTACACAGATTCTGCGTGTACTTCATTATCCTTAGGTTGGTATTTTAATTTTGATAATGTGACGGTAGGTGATGCTTCAGGATCAGACTATAAAATCACTGCTAACCAGGCTAGCCACGATATTTTAGCTAATACTTCCGGAGGAGAAACTTTCATTGAAAGTTTATTTAGTAATCAATTAGATGTAACAGTTGGAACAGAAAAAACTACCAATGATGGTACACTTTATTATAATCTAATAAATATTTCTGGAACGACCCTAAATTATGGAGATGAAAGCAGTTCGGCATATCCTTCTTCATCCTCAGATATAACTTTCAAACAACAATAGATTTTGATTCAACATGTTTTGTACGATTAGTCTTTGATCTGCAAAATATTTTAGTGCTTTTATAGAAAGGGATTAAATGGAAATATTAAAGAGACATATTGGATTTGTCTTCTTAATTGTACTTATGCCAGCTATATTCCTTTTTTCATGTAGTAAAAAAGAAGAGGAAGAATCAAACGGGACCTCAACTGCGTCTGTTGATAAAGGTTCATGCGATTTAAGCAGCACATTAACAGCTTCCACGAAAGTACCACTACTGATGGTACGAGTACAGTACAATAATGCTAGTTTTAATAGTGACGAAACTACTTGGGCCAAAAAAATGTTTGGTACAAACGAAGGTCAAATGAATCACTACATGGCTGAAACAACTTACAGTAAATTTCAATTCTCACCTGTTTCAGAATCATCTGGTTGTACTGATGACGGTGTAGTAACAGTCACAATGTCAGAAAATCATCCAAACACACAAAAAAACTCCTGGGCCTGTTATGCTTCTAAAGCGATCAGCGCGACAGATTCAAGTGTGAATTATGCGGCGTATGATAAAGACGGTAATGGTAAGCTTAGCGTAACCGAAATGCAGGTAATATTTCTAGTGGCAGGTGGAGAAAGTGCATCCAGCATAAATTCTCCAGGAGGAGTTTGGGGGCAGGCGACTGCACTAACTTGTGATGCAGATGGAAATGGGAGCATTTCAGATGTATCAGGTGAGCATGGAATTGAACTGGATGGAGTCAGGTTCTTAGGATATAGCGGCTCTTACGGGCAAAATGGATATTCACAGTTTGGAGAACGACAGGGATCAAGTTCTAGCAATACCTGGGATGCAACAATAGGTGTAATGGCTCACGAACTGGGGCATGCTTATTTTCAGTTACCTGATTTGTATGACACAAGGGTAGAACCATTAAATTCAGGGATTGGATCATTTGGGTTGATGGGAGGAGGTCCATGGGGTAGAAAATCAAGCAGTGAATATGCCGGAGCTACACCGGTACACCTAAGTGCTTGGTCGAAAGAAAAAATTAGTGCATGTGTCCCTCAAACTGTCGACAATGGTACAAACAGTATCACATTGCCAGCTGTTTATCAGAGGAGTACACATGAGTTATCCTGTGGAATTCATAAAGCCACAACTTCAACTAGCGGAGAATACTTCCTGTTTGAAAACCGTAGTTCTGGTGGTTATGATGAAGGCTTAAAAGGACTTCTGCTTGATAACAGTTCGTCATTCTTAGTTGGCAGCAACTATTCGGGAGGATTGGCAATCTGGCATATCAAGGATATTTTGAGTTCTTGTTCTACATACAATAGTTGTCAAACACAATCACCTAAATTAGTAGACCTTGAGGAGGCCAATGACGCTGATCTGGACAACATTTCCGCCACAGGGCGTACTACGCACCTCTTTTATAGTACCAACAGTGCGACCTTTGATAACAGCAGTACTCCGGACAGCAAACTCTACGACAACTCTTCTTCTGGAATTAGTGCCACTAGTATCAGTGCAGCAGGCGACAGTATGACTTTAACAATCAGCAAATAAGAGGGATATGAAACTCATTAGTTTGATAATTATTTTGCTAACCGTGTTTACCATGAATTTAAAGGCGGTTCCGGCGGCACCATATTTAATAACCTTTGCACAACCAGATGGTTCTACCTTTCAAGCTCATCTCAAGGGTGATGAAAATTTTAGCTGGATTGAAACACAAAATAAACAGGTACTGGTTAAAAGCAAAAATAGTGGATTTTTTGAATTTGCCATTATTGAGGAAGATGAGGAAAGACGCATGAAGCTTGTGCCTTCAGGAGTTCCGGTAATCAAACGAGGCCAATCTGGACTCAGGGTTGCCCCAGGTATACCAAATGTTACACGTGAACAACTGGGAAAAATGTGGCAAAGTAATATTGACGAGAAAAGAAATATTAAACTAATTCCTGCTAAAAATTCTCCCTGAGAAAAATCTACGAAGTTTAATCATAATACTTAGTTTAATCTTTTTCGCTTGGAATGAAGTTTTACCGTGAGATCTATTTAAACTATTCTGGAAAATTAGACAATGAGAGACATAGCATCAACTCAAACGGGCTAATTGTATGCCGAGGTAGCACATTCCAATACAGACAACGGTGTTTGCTGCGATATTTAGCAAAGAGCGCGTGATAGATCCGCTTATTAATAGCTGAACAGATTCTAAGCTGAAAGTAGAAAAAGTGGTAAAGGCGCCTAAAAATCCAACAACAATGCCAAGACGGAGGGCGCTGTTGATTTCCGAACGATCAATAAAAATTGTCGCAAGCCAACCTAGTGCCAGTGAACCAATTACATTCACGGCAAAAGTTCCGTAAGGCAAAAAATTTCCAAAACGGCGTCCCATTTCTTGTGCAACCAAAAATCTTGATACAGATCCAAAAGCACCTCCAAGCGCAATTGCCATCAAAGAAAATTCAGACATATTATATTAGTTTTGAAAAAAGAAAAAATTTTAGTAAATTATTTCTCAATTTAACTTATACGGAATAATGATTTATTAAAGAGTAGAAATGGTAAG
>SHAT01000070.1 GCA_004213175.1 Pseudomonadota bacterium
ATTGTCAATACTTTTATTGTTTCTACTACGAGAATTCGCTTATCGATCCAAATCTGTGTTGGTGAAAAATATAATAAAAACATATAGTCCACCCGAATCTAATATAATTTCTTGATTCAGTTAACTTCTTATTTGCTGGATTTAGACTGTATTTCTTTTACTTGAAATTCTCTTTTTACCTTAATTTTATGAATCTTTTTTAATCTTACCAATCCCCAAATCAGGGGAATTAAAATAACTATAGCAAGTAACACATTCGTAATATACGAGGAAGATGTAGTTGCCCAGACGATCACCAAACCTATGAAGGCTAACGCAAACATATATATAAAAGTGCGTTCACCTAAAGAAACAATAGTAGATTTGTGGTGTTTCTGAAGGCCTTGTGTATACGCAGCTTCAGTTTGTACCCGAGCTATAGCTTCTTCAGTGTTACCAGCCATTTTGAAAAGCCATATCAAATATTAACTTTTATCAATAAACTGCCAAAAACGATAAAGATTCTCTTACCTATTCTCATTCACACTGTGTGTATATGATTTTGTTTCATATCTGTCAAGGGTTTTTCATCTGGAGTGGAAGGTGTCAGACTGTGAAGCATTAGTGGAATAATTACGTTCCAAACTAAGTGTTTTAATAATATCATTTCTGTGATAGCACTCCAGTGACACGTTAACAAATAACTTAATTTGGAGAGGTAAAATGAATATTTGTATTGTATCCACTTTCAGTTGTACTTTTGATGATTTTTCAGCCCTTGTCAAAGAAAGTGAAGAAGATTTTAGAGGATTTATTACAGAGTATGAGGTGGTGAAAGTAAATGACCAAAAATCAATTATGATGTGACACTGCACCGACATGGAAGCCTTTGAGGCAATGATGTCATCTCCAGAAATTAAAGAGTGGGACAAAGAAAATAACTGCGTTGATATTGTCTACTCACTCGAAAAAATTAATTAGTTCTGAAAGGGGGCAAAATAACTGCTCCACTATGCTCCACTTCTAAAAACAACGTGGAGCAGCTCAAGACCAGTTAAACACTGGCAGGCTCCACATTGCACCACTACTCCACTTCTTTTTTAATATTATAATATTAAGATATAACTCGTAGGGGATTAGTATAATTTTAATATTTTGTACTAATTTGAAAAAAACGTAGTCTGGTCAGAAACAAAATCAAAGAGCTGATTTTTACTAAGTTTTGAGCGTTGCTGGGTGCACGATACAAATATAGGTTAACAAGATAAAAAATTTTGGGGCATTATTGTTGGGATTTAACAAAGTTGTCATTCGTTATTAAAGTAATTCTTGGCAGTTTTTTAATTTCTCAATATTAATCAGTTTTTCATACACGGATTTAGTTTCAAATTTAATATTTGAAAATTCCACGCAAGAGTTAAACTTTTTATAAAGCATATTTCTCGGTAGTGGGTCTATAGATGAACCCAATGGAGCTCCTACAAACTTCTCATGACTCTCACCATTCTTTGTGAAAAGTTCTACATTTGACCACTCAGGGCAAATTTTCCTAGTTGGTTTAATGCGCTTCGGAAGCTTACTCACATTCATACTAACTTTATTGATTAAATTTCTAATATCTGGGTCCAAAATGTACTCAGAACTTAAATGTTCTAATTTTATATCTCTGTATTTTAGCATTAAGGCAATTGAAAATTCTAAACTAAATTGTGCTTCTTTTGCTGTTCTTGGTTTATGAAAAGTAAGATTTGAAGCTATGATTGGGGGTACAGTACAAATAATTTTATCTATATTTTCAATGGGGATATTTTTAGACTCTATAATCGATTTTATTCCATCAGCTGCTGCATGGCTTGCATAGCAGACAGGGTATTTTTTTATATCCACTCCAGGGGTTAATAAACTAAATTCTTTGCCAATGTTATTGATATGAGAATGCTCAAAAGCTTTATCGTTAAGGATGGAAATTATTCCATTCCTATCCTCAAAAACATCTAAAGGCCCTGTTGAGCCTTCCATCGCTAATAAATTTGCAATTACCCCACTCTCTGCCGCTCGCCCGCAATAATAATGCTTTGCATCTGTTCCACGAACGGCTCGAATTGACCCGACACCAGAAATTGCCAATGAAAGAGCATTTTCAATTTCTCTGATGTTAGTATTTGCTAAAGAAGCAACGCCTGCCGCACTGCCAACTGAGCCAAGAACTGAAGTTGTCCACCAGCCCTTATCATAAATACTATTTGAAAAAGCCTTTGCAACGGCAAACTCTATCTCTAACCCAACTATAAAGCTTTTTAATAAATCTAGACCGGATAGAGCTTTGTGCTGAGCAAAGGCTAGAACAGCAGGGAAAACGACAGCTGAACCATGCACTACGCCAGCGTAACAATTATCATCAAACTCTAAGGAATGAGCCGATGCTCCATTGACAAAAGCAGCACCTGAAGGATTAAAGGATTTTTTTCGGCCAATTACATTGCAATTCCCTGATGAGTAAATTTCTGATGCCACATCAAAGATTGAGTGCATAGAATCTGTACAAGATCCGGCTAAAATAGCTCCTGAAACATCAACAATTAATTCTTTAGCGATGCTCATAACCTTTTCAGGAAATGGAATCGAGTTTAATTCAATAATTCCATTTGCAAGTTTTTCTACTACTAGCTTCGCAGGTTTCATTAATTTTCCTGCACAGTGAATGATTAGAATTAAAATCCAAGTTTCATGTGGATTATTTTTTAAAATATCCAGCCCTTACAGCGGAGCCAATCAAATTGCATATGAATCTTCCAGCGGTGATAGCCGTTATCCCGTTAACATCCTTCTTTGGAGTTATTTCTACAATATCCATTCCCAACACCTTGCCTTTATTTACTAGCCCTTGTATTAAGGTTCTCATCTGAGAGTAATTTACACCCCCTGGAGCGGGCCCAGCAACTGCAGGCATGATAGTGGGATCAACTCCATCAGCGTCAATAGTGAGGTAATAATTTTGACCGTCTGGTATTCGGTCTAGAATAGCTTTCATTCCAACTTCCTGAAGTTCTATGTCTGTAATTAATTTAGCGCCATAGTCTAGAGCTGCTTGAGTATCTTCTGGTCTTGCACTACCGGCTGAACGAAGACCAATCTGAAAAATTTGGTTGATATGATCCATTTCCGAAGCTCTTCTAATAACATTTGAGAGACCGTCGCGCACACCATGAAAAACATCTCTCCAATCAATATGGGCGTCTACTTGAACTAGAGTAATGGGTCCATGATCCTCAAAAGCCCTAAAAACTGGAATAGGAATCGCATGATCACCACCAAGAATTATGGGCATAGCTCCAGCTGACAGAATTTTTCTCATTGCCTGCTCAGAACGATTATGATTTCCTGCTATGTCTTTGGCTACTCCTATAACATCTCCACAATCAACAACTTTAATATCTTCCCCATTTAAAAGGGTGCCTCCTATATCGAAATCATACCTGTCAAGGTCTCGCAAAGCTCTTTCACAATATCTCCTGACATGTGTTGGAGCAGTACTTTGATCATTACTAGCTTCACCCATAGAATATGGGTCCCCAAAAGGTATACCCAGTAATGCAATATCAGCTTCGAAATTATCTAAATCAGTTACTATTGGAAAATCGTGAAAACTTTGATATTCTTTTTTTGGTGGTGCGGTAAGCTTTTCTGTCATAATATTTCCTTTTTTATTTTATTATTTTTAATAGAATTGAAATTTGCCTAGTGTTTAAAATCTGTCATAATATTTCCTTTTTTATTTTATTATTTTTAATAGAATTGAAATTTGTCTAGTGTTTAAAAGAGGTAATATCCAGTTTTTTTAAAAACATCTTTAATCGCTTGGTTTTAGGCATCGTAAGTATTTTTTTTGGACTTCCCTCTTCGATGATTTCACCACCATCCATAAATAATAATCGATCACCAAATTCAGAAGCAAAGCCTAGTTCATGAGTAACTATTAACATTGTCATCCCATTATTTACTAGTCGCTTTAAGACTATTAAAACCTCACCTACAAGTTCAGGGTCTAGTGCAGATGTTGGCTCGTCAAGTAGCATTAATATAGGGTCCATAGCCAATGCCCGGGCTATAGCCAGCCTTTGCTTTTGTCCCCCTGAAAGATGATCTGGCCATTCGTCTATTTTGTTATGTAAGCTGACTTCATCTAAAATCTTTAAAGCCTTAGATTCAGCATTAGCTTTATTTCTTTTAGCTACCACCAATTGCGGCCTAACTACATTTTCTAAAACGTTTAAATGAGGCCAAACATTGAACTGTTGAAAAACCATGCCCATTTTTGCGCGCAAATTATTCAATAATTTCGCTTCCTTGATAGTCAATTTAGAGGAGGAGGACCCAACTAAGTTGCCTTCTAACCAAACTTCACCTTTATCTGGAGGTGTGAGCCAATTTACCGCTCTCAATAGAGTACTTTTTCCACAGCCACTTGGCCCAATTATAAAAATCACTTCCCCTTTTGATACATTTAAAGAAACATTATTTAAAGCCGTAATATTGTCAAATGTTTTGTAAAGCCCTTTAAGCTCGAGGAAATTTGATGTCATTTTATACTTGTACTTTTTTTCAAAGTTGTACTTGAATTACCGATAGAACCAGCCTTCCTATTCTTTTTAGTATTTTGTTCAAACTTTCTCATTATCGTTGCAATAGTTTCATTTAAAGCCCAATACAGAAGTGCAACCATTATAAAAACTTCGAAAGGCCTAAATGTCTCTCCCTGAACCATCAACCCAGTCATAGTTAGTTCGTGAACTGTAATAGTGGATAATATAGCGGATTCTTTTATAAGAGTAAGGGTTTGATTAGTTAAAGGCGGAATGACTATTGATAAAGTCTGTGGTAAAATGACATTCCTCATCGCTTGCCAATCAGTCATCCCAATAGCTCTAGCGCTATCTAATTGACCTTTTGGCACTGCATCTATGCCCGCTCTAATAATTTCTGCAAAATATGCACTACCAAAAGCAGCTAGGGCAAGAACACCTATATATTCTGCCGAAAGCCTGAGACCATAAAAAGGCAAAACATAATAAAATAAAAAAACTTGTATGATGAAAGGCGTATTTCGAAATAATTCGATAAAACTTGTTGATAAAAAACTTATAATCACGAAATTAGATCTTCGTCCAAGAGCCAAAAACAATCCTAGGGGTATACCCAATGCGATTGCACAAACAACAATTTTTATAGTAAGCCAGAAGCCTATTAAGAGTATCGGTGCATAGTCAAAAAATATCTGATACTCTAGCATATCTTTATCTAGCTCTTTTTACTATAAATCTGTTTTCTAAAAAGACAGAACTCCGACTAACGACAAAACACATTAAAAAATAAATAACAAAAGTACCGCTTAAGACCTCGACTGGGTGATAATTTGCACTGTAGATTTGTTGTGAAACTCGCATTAATTCAACAACAGTGATCATGGATAGTAACGCTGTGGCTTTTAGAACCATAGTAAATTCATTCACTAATGGTGGAATGGAAGTTATGAATGTCTGAGGAAGAATTATTTTTCTCCACAAAGCATAGCCTGAAATTCCAAGTGATTTCGCTGCCTCAAATTGACCAATTGGCACAGAGGCTAATCCACCTCTTAAAATTTCTGTGACAAATGCCGCACTGTTTAAAGTTATCGCTATAATACCTGCTGTAAACGGTCCGAGATTTAGACCAAAAACTGGAAGGACATAGTACACAAGAAAAATTTGAACCAGTATTGGTGTTCCTCTTATGAAACTAATATAAAAGGCTAGTATAGAATTAAAAATTTTTGAATTAAGTGAGGTCCTTGCGACCGTTATTGTCGTCGCAAGAAGAACGCTCAAAGTAAAGCCTAAAATTGCAACCTGCAGGGTAACGAATGCACCTTCTAAAAGTCTGGGAATAGCATCAAAGGTGTAGCTTATATCAAATTTCACTTTATTCAAGCAGGTTTGGTATTAAAATCGCAGGATTGCCTGTTGCCCTTTAAGACAATCCTACGAATTTTTTAGCTAAAGCGCGCCCTCAGGTAGATGACCGTAACTTGGAATAGGCATCCTAAAACCGAACCATTTGTCTTGACTTTTATCTATTAGACCCTTGTCGCGCATTTCAAGTATTTTTAAGCTTATATAATTTCTCAAATCAGTATCTTCCGGTCTTGTAACCCAAGCCATATAGGTTTTGTCAGTAATTGGACCAACTAATTTAAATACTCCTTTTTGCTTTTTTGCAACAACAGCCAAGTTTGGAACAGTTTGTGTCTGAGCATCACAGGTTCCATTTGCAAGAGCTAAAGTTGCCTCTGGATGAGCGGTAAATAATTTTAGCTCTTTAAAACCCTTTAAACCTCTAGACTTCATATCCTCTTGCCATTCTTTGGTAGCTTTTTCGCTTCCAGATGCAAGTTGAGTACATACAACCTTACCTGACAAGTCATCTGGGGTGTTTATTGAAGCATCACCAATACGTTTCATAACCCAGTTAGTGCCTTCAGCTATAGGGACAGTAAAAGCGTATTTTTTTGCTCTTTCGGCACGGATACTCACACTAGTAGCAACAAAATCAAATTTGCCTGCTAAAACACCAGGAAGAATTCCTTGCCAAGGTAGATCCAGTTGATTTAATTCAACTTTCATTTCAGCTACAATATAATCAAGTATATCTTTTCCATAACCCACTATTTTGCCGTCTTCAACAAACTCGAATGGCGGAAATGCAGCCTCAGTTCCAACTGTAACCTTTCCGGTTCTTTTTATTTTTTCAAATGTAGTTTCTGCAAAAACACTTGATCCAGCGAAAATGATGGAAAAAGATATGAGTGCCAATAATTTACGAATACTCATTTTATTATCTCCTTAAAAAGTTAATATTCAGTTGTTGTCATATTTTTTGCTCAAACTTCCTGCTGAAGCCCCAATTATGGGTTTTTGATCAACACAAGGGGTTTTACGACAACTCTCCCCTTTTTAACAGCAAGAAATTTTATTCATATAGTAAAATATTGCGGTTATAAAAAAAAAGAAAGCTTTTTTTCCTACATGTATAGTGATTAAACGACTAAATGATTACTCTCTATCCTCGAATTTTGAATGTGTTCTTTGCATTAGGGACATTTTCATATACAAATTAGTGTATAATAATAAATTGAGTCAAGTTATTTGAAGTATGCACAAAATAATTAGCAATTGTAACTTCAACAATAAGCAATCATTGTAAGTTATTATACTATAATTAATGAAAGCAGATTTGGAAAATTTAAATGAATTATTTACTCCTTGTCTGATTATCGATAAGAGCAAGCTTTCTAATAACATAGAACGCTTATGTTGTATTATAAATAAAACAAAAACAAAATTTCGTCCTCATCTAAAAACAGCAAAATGTAAAGAAATTACTAAAATCTTTATAAGAAATTTTGGTTCTCGAGCAATGGTTTCTACAGTAGAAGAAATTGAACAGTTGAAAGACTGTGGTATAGATGATTTTCTTTATTCAGTTGCTATTGTTCCAAGTAAACTAAAACGTATTGCAAGCTGTTTATCAGATAATTGTAAAGTAACTGTATCAGTAGATCATATATCAATGGCACGGGAATTAGTGAATTTCTGTAAAACTACAGGCAGTAAAATTTCTGCCGTTATTGAATTAGATTTTGATGGGCATAGGTCAGGCGTTAGGCCTAATGCAAAACAGCAAATTATCGAAATTGGGAAGTGTTTAAGTGATGCTGGCTTATTTCGTGGTATAATGTCCCATGCGGGTGCTAGCTATAGTTTATCAAATGATGAAGATCTAATTAAATGCGCTAAAGATGAAGCTGAGCAAACTCTACAAGCTGTAAATATTTTGAAATATGTATCTATCGATTGCGAACTCGTCACAATTGGATCAACACCTACTGCATTAGCAGATTATCACAATAATGAAATTAATGAATTAAGAGCTGGAGTGTTTGTTTTTTTTGATTTAGTACAAGCTGGAGTTGGGGTTTGTGAAATTGAAGATATTGCACTATCTGTATTAACCTCAGTAATAAGTGTTAATAAAGAAATTGATGCAATAATAGTAGATGCTGGTTGGATGGCTCTATCAAGTGATAGAGGAACTTCTTCACAAAAAATTGACTTTGGATATGGTCAGGTTTGTTATGAAGATGGTAAAATAATTGAAGATGTTATCGTGTCAGATGTCCAGCAGGAACACGGTATCATTCAAGTAAGAAAAGGCAGCAAAGCAAAGCTCCCTGAAATTAAACCAGGAGAAATGCTTAGAATATTACCTAATCATGCTTGTGCTACAGCAGCAGCACATGATCGTTATTATGTTGATAATGACAAAAGTAGTGAAATAGAAGTTTGGCACAGATTTAACGGTTGGTAGGATTATCAAGTATTTTTTATTTTAAAAATATAAGTTTTTAGAAAAAATTAGATAAAAGTTTATAAATAAAAAAACGGAAGTGAGAAAATGAACAGTATGTTGACTTTGACAGAACTACCGAAGGGAAACTCAAAAGGATTTTTAGGGTTTCCTTTAAATTTAGATTTAGATAATTTAGATGCAGACATAGTAATTATGGGAGTCCCTTATGGTTTGCCATATTATCCTAATGAATTATCTAATGATCAAAGCACTGCGCCTGATATATTAAGACTTAATGCTCAAGATGCAGCTTGGGATGAGCCAAGGACCTTAAAACATTTCGATTGGGATCTTGGCGGACCATTGTTAGATAATAAAAAAATCAAAATTGTTGATTGCGGAAATGTTACAGCAGATTTCAGGAACCCAAGAGAACACTATAGAAGAGCTGAAAAAGCGGCAAAAAAGATTTTTGAATCCAATGCAACACTTATTTGTATAGGAGGCGATCATGGGATACCAATTCCAATAATGAGAGCGTTGCCTACTGATAAACCTGTTGTTTTAATTCAAGTCGATGCTCACATGGATTGGAGAGATGAGGTAAATGGTGAAAAAGAGGGTTATTCTAGTCCAATAAAAAGAGCCTCGGAATTAAATTCAGTGTCTTCAATATATCAAATTGGATTGAGGGGTGTGGGAAGTGGAAAACAGCAAGAGTATGATGATGCAAATGCCTATGGATCTAATCTCATTAGTGCTTATCAAGTTCATGAGTTAGGGATAAAAGCAATACTCGAAAGAATACCAGATGACGTAAATTTTTATATGACAGTTGATGCAGATGGTATGGATCCAACAATAATGCCAGCAGTTAACGCGCCTACTCCTGGTGGTTTGAATTGGTTACAAATAAGGGAATTAGTGCATGGAATTGTTAAGAAAGGAAGAGTTGTAGGTTTTGATCTAGTGGAGATCTCACCTTCTTTTGAAAAAGGAAATACTACAATGATTCATGCAGAGAGACTGATTTGTAATCTTATTGGTGCAATGGTCAGGGCTGGTTATTATGATAGCCAATAAATTAAACACCTTTATTTTTTAGATTCTTTAATAATCTATTGACTAAACCGCTTAGGCCAGCTCCAAAAATTTTTAACCATTTAGCTATGAAGAAAAGAATAGAACACATTATCAAATATGAAAGCAGAGTAAAGTCTTTTGTTGCAGATACCTTTGATGAAAAGAGAATGTTAGAAGACTACACAAAAATACAATCTAAACCAAATAATAAGTTGCCTTTGAAAAATCTATTAGTTGGAGTGAAAGATATTATCAATGTTGACGGTTATCCAACGCGATGCGGGTCTTTATTGCCGCATGAATTATTTAAAGGATCTCAAGCTAGTTGTGTTTCTAAGTTATTAGATGCTGGAGCAATATTTGCGGGAAAGACAGTAACGGCTGAATTTGCAGTATCTGATCCAGGTGAAACCAGAAACCCTCGGAACCTTTCTCATACTCCTGGTGGATCTTCCAGTGGATCAGGAGCGTCAGTAGCAGCAGGGTTTTGTGATATTGCTATTGGAACTCAAACTTCTGGCTCTGTTATCAGGCCAGCAGGATATTGCGGTGTCATTGGGTATAAACCAAGCTTTGGCCGTATAAGTAGGGATGGGGTATTACTTTTTTCAAATTCAATGGATCACATTGGTATTTGTGCAAAAGACTTAAATTTATTGGAAAAAATATTGCCCCTTATAGTTAATGGCTGGCGTTTCCAAAAACCTAAGATAAATAGAAACATCTCTATTGGTGTTCCTGTAGGGTCATACATAAATTTATCTAAAGCACTTGTTTTGCAACAATTCCTCAACACTGTTCAACTATTAAAGGAAAAATTTCACGTAAGTAAATTAGAGTTGGTAAAAGATATTGAAGGCTATAATCGTAAAATTGATGAAATTACATTTGCTGAACTTTATAAAGTTCATGCAGTCTGGTATCATAGATATAAAGAACTATATGGGCCTATAGTCAGAAAAACGATTGAAGCTGGAAAAAATATTAATCCTAACGATCTAACTTTATTAATTAAAAAGTCAAAGAAAGACCGACAGTTTCTCCAAATGTTAATGATAGAGAAGGGAATTGATATTTGGGTTGCTCCCGTTGCACCAGATGTGGCTCCATTTGGGATTGACTCTACGGGAGATTTTAGAATGAATTCTATTTGGAGTTACACCGGTCTTCCAGTTATTACTATACCGACAGGTGTTAATGAAAAAAACTTACCTTATTCTATCCAGATAGTGGGTCGTTTTGGAGAAGACGAAAAATTGTTGCAAATCTCACAAGTTGTTGAAAAAAGTTTAAAGGTTCCACCTTTACTAAATTCATGGGAACTTAATTAAATTATAAAAAAATTCTGTAAAATCTTAATCTTTCCTAAACTATCAATTCATTTTCATAATCCTCTTAATTTAAGATTCCGGATCAATTCTGCGCAGCCAAAATCCCAAGGCTCGCACAAATTAGAGAAGTTAACTCGATTAATTAAACTGCCTATACTAGAAGTTTTAATTCTGATTATGTCTCCCAACTTATGCGTGAAACCTTTACCAACAATATCT
>SHAT01000071.1 GCA_004213175.1 Pseudomonadota bacterium
ATAATAAACGGACTACCGTGACATGAGATTTCGACTACATCTTCCCCGGTAAACGATTTTGGGTTCTTATAGCAAACAACCATCACCTCATCTATCGTTGTTTTTCCTGCTACCATGGTCGTTTTTATAGCAACACGATCTTTCGGGGTTGTTTTAATAGTAGATGTATCCTGAAGTATTTTTATACTTTTTGCGCCTGAAATACGCACCACACCAATTCCGCCATAACCATACGGTGTTGATTGGGCGACTATGGTATCGCCTAGAGACATTTATTTTTTTGGCACCTTTGGGCTTTCCTGTTGGCTTGTGAGGTATTTTTGTTGGGCTATTGTTAATACGTTGAACAGGGTATAGTACAGCACCAACCCAGATGGAAATTGATTAAATATCAAAACAAAGAATCCGTTCATGAAATACATCATAAATTTTTGTTGTGCGGGTCCTTGACCCGTGGGTGCAGATTTCATTTGCAAAAACATCGTGACGCCCATCAAAAGTGGCAAAATGGCTACACCGCTTCCATATAGGGGAATATTAATACCCAAATCCAAAACGATATCGGGCCTAGATAAATCCTTGATCCATAAAATAAACGGAGCCCCACGGAGTTCAATTGATGATCGAAAAACGGTAAACAAGGCAAAGAGCAAAGGCATTTGAAGTAACACGGGCACACACCCGCTTAACGGGTTTACCCCGTGTTCTTTAAATAAATCCATTTGAGCTTGAGCAAACTTTTTTTGATCGTTTTTATGTTTTTCTCTTAACTCGTTTAACAAAGGTTGAATGGCTTGCATTTTCCTTGTGGAGTTGAGGCTTTTGTTTGTTAGTGGGTACACTAATATTTTTATGAGCACTGAAAAAAGCAACAACACATAACCGTAGTTTGGTATATAGTTGTGTAAAAACAACAACACCCAATGCACACCTTTAGATATTGGCCTGATAAACGCCCAACCAAAGTTCATTATTTGATCAAGATTATTACCTAGGTTTTTGATTCGATTGTATTCAAGAGGGCCTAAGTAGAGAGCCGTCTTAAAAGGGGAGAGGGTGTTAAACAAAAGACCAACACTAAAACTTTTAGAATCACCTTCTTCAACAGCTAAAACCTCTGCGCCAGGAGCTTTTTCATCTGGTATAAGCGCTGAAAAAAAGTATTTTGTTCGCACGCCAACCCAATCTGTTGGATATAACATGCGTTCCGGGCTTACTTGCCCAGCGGGTTTGGTTTTGGGGGAATATTTTTCATCTCCCTGATAAATCACAGCACTATAATACGTTAGCTCGTCTTTTTGGTTTGGCTCAGTCAAAGGAAGCCCGCCAGGCCAATAGGCTGACGCTGTGTTTTGAGATACCATATCGCTAACGCCTGATAGGTCTATTGTTATATCAACCACATAGCGGTTTGGGTGAAAAGAGAGGCTTTTTTGTATTGATTTTCCACCAATATCTTTGTAAAAATTAACGGTTTTTGTGGAGGTAAAGACGCCAACATCAAACCGATTGTCGGATTTCCATCCAGTCGCAAGATTAATAATGTCTCCATCAACAGATCGAAAAGAGACGCCAAGGTTTCCCGCATTTTTCTCGTTAATTAAATTAACAAGCTCCGAGTCGTTTAATGCAAAGTTGTTTAGCTCAAAGAAAGTGAATGAACCCCCGTTTTTATTGCTAATAGAAGCTTTGTACAGGTTAGTTTCAACATTAAAAGATAGAACATCATCCTTTTCGTTGTTTTCTAATTCCTCTAAAACAACAAGGGCTTCAGTTTCTTTTTTTGAATATGCCGATGTATCGGTTGTAACAAAGGTAGAGTCTGTTTGTTGCAGGTCTGGATACACCAATTTGTAATATTCTGGCATAAACAGAATGATTATTGCAATTAATAGAAACGCTAAAACGGAATTTCTATCCATAAATTATATCGACAGCGCTAAAGGTTGTCTAATAACTAAGCAGATAAAACTTTTCTACCACGGCGTCGTCTAGACTTAAGGACAGCTCTGCCACCCACAGACTTCTTTCTTGCTCGAAAACCGTGCTTGTTTTTTCTTTTTCGATTGCTTGGTTGATATGTTCTTTTCATCTTTTTATTCTAATAAATTAAGCGGCGGAAAATAACGAACACAGGTTATATTTGAAACTCATATATAAAATCAATTAATTTTTGTTTATATAAAAAAATTACAATTCAGTTCTTGATTGCAATTTATTTGCGTGCATAAATTAACGGAACGGGTTGATGTGGATAACCTGTTAATAACTTTTATGAACTATTTAGACTTTTGGAAAAAAACAAAAGACGAATTAAAAAAACGTCTACCTGCGCACACGTTTGATACGTGGTTTGAGCCCATGGAGGTTTTAGAGCTTGGTGTGGCTGGAACAGTTCTTCAGGTTCCTAATCAGTTTTTTTCGGAGTGGGTAGACACGCACTATTCCAAACACATTTTAAACACCATTAATGAATTGGGTGTAAAAACGAAAAATTTAAAATTTGTTGTATCCGGCGAAGAGTTTAAAGCTGAAAACGTTAATACAAATGGCCAGCCGGTTGATTACAAAGCAACCGCACGCCAAAACCGCCCACGGCATCTAAATTCTTCTTATACTTTTAAGCGGTTTATTGAGGGGCCAAACAATCAGTTCGCCAAAGCAGCTGCGCAGAAAGTTTCTGATTCCCCAGGCAGCCAATCTTTTAACCCGTTGGTTGTTTATGGTGGTGTGGGTCTTGGAAAAACACACTTGCTACACGCAATTGGTAATGAAATAATAGAAACGTCGCCTGGTACTAAAATAGTGATTGCTTCAAGTGAAAAATTTACCCTTGACTTTATATCTTCTATTCAAAAAAATAATACAGCGCAATTTTCTCAATCATATCGAAAAGCGGATGTGCTCTTAATTGATGATATTCAATTTTTTCAAAAAAAGGAACAGACCCAAGAGCAGTTTTTTCACACCTTTAATGAACTCTATCAATTGGGAAAGCAAATTGTAATGACGGCAGATAGGTACCCGGGAGAAATGTCCGGGTTGCAAGACAGGCTGTTAAGCCGGTTTGCATCAGGGCTGTCTGTTGATGTACAACCACCAAACTATGAAACGCGTATCGCCATTTTAATGGAAAAAGCCGAAACAAACGGGCTGGATCTAGCTTATGATATGATCGAGTTTATCGCAATGCATTTAAAAAACAGTGTCCGCGAACTTGAAAGCACAATAATTCGCCTTCTTGCACACGCGTCTTTAGCGCAAGTAGATATTGATTTCCCTTTGGTGAAAAAAGTATTAAAGGAAAGGTTAGGGGATGGAATCTCCGCAGATATATCGGCTGAAGATATTATCAACCGTGTTGCAGACCTAACCAATGTCCGATCTGATGATATTGTTGGCCCAAGTAGAAGAAAAGAAATTGCAGAGGCAAGACAGATTTCCGTATATCTTTGTAGAGAGCTTCTTGGTTTATCGCTCTCCACAATCGGTATGCATTTTGGAGGAAGAGACCACACCACAGCGCTGCACGCCTGTAACAAGGTTAGAAACTCTTTAAAATCAGACAAGCGCTTCAACAGAATTGTTGGAAAAGTAAAAGATGATTTTTCTTTTGCAATATTATAATAATGATTCTTTAATATTAAGGGTAGCCATTAAGTGATCTGGAACACACATAATAGCGATAACTTGTTCTTTTATAATACACAGTATATATTGGGAAAAAGATTTATTAACTAAACCGAAAATTTTTATCGGTACAATAATTAACAAACTCTGGAGTAGAGATGAATAGCATAAAATTTAATACACGTCTTATCGGGTTGTGCGTTTTTTTCTTTGTTGTATCAATTAAAGCAGTAGACTTAAAGAACAACAAAAAGATTAATAGCAACAATCAAAACAGCGCGCTAGCCGCGGAAGCGGTACCTGAAGGCTATGTGGAGCCAGCGCAACTAGCTAAAGGAATCAAGCTTGCCACACCAGCGAGGCGTAGCAATAAAGCAGCGTTTAGCGCTCACAAAGAAACCGGGGTTTCCGCTAACAAAAACCTACTGTCTCAAAGAGCCGATGATAGCACGATTGAGCGCATCATAGATAAACACCTGCAAGGACAAAGTCTAACTCCATATGAAGAGCAGGTTCTTCGAAACAACATTAATGAGCTGCCGTATCTTGGAGACGGTACGTTTCGCCCTAGCCTCACAGAAAGATCGTCTGTTTTCCGAAATGCGTCTGATTTATTCTTTTCCGAATACTCCGAAGGAAGTGGAAATAATAAATATCTAGAGATTTACAATGGAACCGGACAAAGCGTAGATTTAAGCAACTATCTTATAAGGTATAGCCAAAATGGAGCCCAAGCCTGGGAGAGCAATGAACTTGGCTTAAGCGGAGCGCTATCCGCTGGAGATGTCTATGTGGTTGCGCATTCCTCTGCCAACGCCTCTATACTTGCAGAAGCAGATACCGTTGAAAGCGCTATATCCGCGTTTAACGGTGACGATGTGCGCGGGTTGTTTAAGATTGCAAATAACGACACCTCTTTATTAGATATAATAGGAACGCAAACCGGGGGAGACCCGGGTTCCGGATGGGATGTAGCTGGGATAACCAACGCAACAAAAGATCACACGTTGGTAAGAAAAAGCTCCGTAAGCACTGGAAATACAAACTGGTCTACATCGGCAGGAACAACAACGGATAATTCAGAATGGACAGTTTATGATCTAGAAACGTGGTCCTATTTAGGTAGCCATACGATGGTGTTGCCTAGCTTGCTAAGTGAAGGGTTTGAGAGCGGTAGCATACCCGAAAACTGGTCTTTGCTAAACCCAGATGGTGGTTCAAGCTGGTATGCGTATGAATCTTCTTTTTATGCCCATTCAGGAAGTTATCTTGCCAGGGTTTATTATAACGCAACCGGCAGCGACGATTGGTTAATCACACCAAAACTTGATGTTGCCAGCGGAGACTCAATCTCTTTTTGGGCTCGCTCGAGCAACACAAATCCATACGAAAGCTTTAACGTACGAGTTTCCTCTACCAGCGCTGAGGCAATTACAAGTTTTACCGACACTCTTGCGAATGTATCAACGGTGCCAACAGCCTGGACAAGGTATGCATACGCGCTCGAGCCTTATGCTGGACAAGATATATATATTGCAGTTCAACACAACACAGTTAACGGTTGGTATTTATATGTAGACGACTTTAGCGGACCACAAGTGTGGATTGATAACAGCCCTGTAGCTATGTTAAGTAAAAGCTCTATTAATTATGGGAACACCGGGTTGGGTGGAATGACAGAGTCTGTTGTAATTGAAAATCTTGGCGCATCGGACCTTGTTGTTTCTAGCGTTGCCAGCAGCAACTCTGATTTTTCTGTTTCCGCATCTTCGTTAACGCTAATGGGTGGCGGGGTAGACTCCGAAACAATTAATATTACCTACACTCCAAGCGCAGTTGGCGCAGATACATCCTATGTGGTGTTTACACATAATGGCAGCACCTCACCAGATTCCGTTATGGTGATGGGCGCCGGTAAGGACGCGGTGTATTGGCAAGATTTTGAATCGTGGGCCGCTGAGCTGGGCCTTGGGGTTCCGCAGCCAATCGGAATGATGCAAGAAGGAAACATGAGCGTGTCAGCTGATGGAGAATCAAATGGCTGGGAAAAAGCAACAGGAACAGGCGTTGCGTATGAAGGAGAGTATTCCGCAGAGTTTGATAGTTATGAGTCATCTGTTAATGGAGATACGAGTGCATTTATTTTACCAGCAATTGAGTATACAACAACAAATATTGCAGCTGTGGAAGGGGCGCTCCGTTTTTATATGAAAAAACGCGGAACAGAAGAGTTTTATGTTTCCTATTCAACTGATAGCGGTTCTTCTTGGACCAAAGCCTTTAGCGACACAACAGAAAACTACAGCACAGGAAACCTTGGTTGGGTAAGCGTGTCAATCAATGTTCCATTGGGCGCAACATATATTTTTAAAATGGTTGGAAAAGGAAACAGACAAAGCGTTCTTGGAGACATATATGTTGACCAACTGACGTTTGAAGAGGTGCCGCCGACCCCAGAATTATCCTTAACATATTCCTCTATTGGCTATATGCCACAACTATTGGGTGAAACAACCGAAAACACCAGGTTTAGCGTGGGAACAAACACAGGGTCTGCTGCTCTGGTTATTGATAGCATAGCCGTGGCCAATTCAGATTTTAGCATATCGCTTTCTGCGGAAATTAGCAACAGTACGATTGCTCCAGGCAGTGAACTAGACTTAGATATGATTTGGTCCCCAAGCTCTTTTGGATTAAGAAAAACCAATGCAATAATCTACCACAACGCAGACACCAGTCCGGACACCATTGCGTTTTCTGGTGAAGCAGGAAGGTCTTACGTTTCTTTTGATGATAACGACAACGCGCAAGGCGCAGCGTTTAGCGGAAGCCTCCCTTGGCAGTGGAAAAGCATTGATCATGATGGAGATGGGTATAGTTGGCTGTTTAACTATAGCTATTATGGCCCCGGATACACGGGGAGCCCGTTGGGTTTTTATGCCCGATCTATTGGTGGTGGGGAGCGCCTTGAAACGCGGACACTTGTTCCACAATCAGGAGATTCACTAATTTTTTATTATAATTCATCAAACGCAGCAGATAGCGGGTTTATGCATATTCAGGTAAACATAGTTGGGTCAAACGCAGGTTTTGTAAATATCGATTCCGTTCAGCTTTCAGGCTACTCCAACCAACGTGCCGCAATGAGTCTTGCTCATTATTCAGGAGACACTATTGTTATTGCCTTGCAAGATGACCAAACGTATAACACATATAATTACCACCGAGTAGATGATATGTTATTATCTGCTTATGAAATTGCAAGCACGAGCGTGTTTGTGTTAGAATCAAATGTGTTAGCATTGAGCACTCCTCCAACAGTGGGAACTCCGCCAACAACGCCTGCAACAGAATCTTTACAACTTGCAAATATGGGTTCAGCGGCAATGACAGTTAGCAGCATTGTTAGTGATAATTCAGTTTTTGTTGCAACCCTAGCAAATAGTACGATAGAAAGCGAAGAAGAAACTGAGCTGACTGTAACATTTAGCCCTAGCATTGGAGGAACACAAACTGGTCACATTGTTTTATTGCACGATGGACCATCTAGTCCAGACACATTACATGTAACGGGCGACGGTGGGCCAGCAACATATATTACTGGTGTAGTTTCCAATGCGAGCGGGGTTTTGTTGGACAGCGCGATGGTTGTGGTTTCGGGTTCTGGCGGCACAACGTACACTAGCGCAGCAGGTGAATATGGATACTACGGCTCTCCACAAGGTTTAACCGGCATATCTTTTGAAAAAGAAGGATATCACAATGCGTTTTTCAATGTGAATTTACTTGAAAACGACACAGTTACTTTAGACGTTACGCTGCAAAGTTTGGACGTAAATGGCCTGTACTCATCTGGTTTTGAAGCAGCAGAGGACAGCGGTTCATCAGAAGTGACAACTGGAACAAACGCTTTTGGCGTTTCTAGTTTGTTTGTAACTACGGATCAAGATACGGTCTTGCCAAAATCTGGATCCGCCATGTTGGTTTTCCCAGATTCTGGGGCCTATGAAAATAACGACATGGTGTTTTGGGTGTCAGATTCCACCTTTGATTTAACAGCGGCTTCGGGTCGCTTAACCTTTAGCCTGGATGTTAACATTGACACTGAAGAAGGTTTTGATTTCTTTTATTTTTGTTTGCGACTGGATGATGGGATAGCTTGGTACACGGCAGACGTAGGTTTGTTAAGTGGCGCCACAGATGGGTGGCAGCATCTTGATATAGATATGAGTTGGGTTTTGGACGGAAGATCTGAAACAGCGACTCCTTGTATTTTGTTTTCCGCTGATGGCGGGGAGGTTGCAAGCGGCGGTGCGTTTGATAATCTTTCTGTTGCTTGGGACCCTTTTTTCTTAGCAGCGCCATCGGAATTAACTGTAACCAACTATGGAACATCTATACCGCTTTCTTGGGAGCCCCCAGAAGAATCTGGGCGGGCAACCTATACAATCAGATCAATTAACCTTAGCGGAGAAGAGCTGCCATCTAGACCGGAGGTTATGGGTGATGACGGTGTGATGGTGGAAGTTCTTAAAGGTGAAAGAGAGTTTGTTTCCAGCACGGTATTGTATGATTATACCAACCAACCAAGCAGGTCTTTTGTTGGATACAACCTGTTTAAAAGAGACTGGCCTTTTGGTCTTTGGGAGCTAGAAGCTTCTGTTTCCAATAACGCCTATGAGGACGCTGCGGTAGCTGATGGGCAGTATTATGAATATGCCGTAAGCGCAGTGTACGATGAAGGGGAATCGTTTTGGATAGGATATGTGAGCGCTAGGGCAGGAACCCCTGTTGTGGTAACCGATGACGTGTTTGGCGTAGAAGACTTTGAAAGCAACACTTTTTCATGGGAAAACTGGGACGTGTTTTACAGTAGCGATGCGGCTACATGGGTCGTTGGAGACTCAGCAGACGCTAGCACGGCTTTTGGTTCGGGGGCGCTATCCGCTCCGGAACACACCACCTTTGCTTATATAAGCGATGGAAGAGCAAACGATGAAAACTTTGCCACCTGGTTGGTTTCTCCGTTTATTGATTTTATGGATAACTTTACAGCAATTGTTCGCATGTCAGGATACGCACAGGTGTATGGAGACTTTGCAAACAACAACGTTGTACAGCTCCTCGTTCGTTCGGATATGGGCCCATGGCAAGTTGCTGTTGATTTTGGATATGATCACGTAGAAGGGTGGAAGGATTATTCCGCGAGCGTTGGCGATCTGGTTTCTGGTAGAGACAAAGCACAATTTGCCTTGTTATATACACACACCGGAGAGCTGAGCTCTGGTAATGGTAATGGTGTTGCTTTTGATGACTTATATATTGAAACAATCCCAGGACCGCACAGCCTCACGTCAAGCGCAACTATTTCAAGCGTTTCTCTTAGTTGGTTGCACCCGGACTCATCCATGTTTACTAGATTGGTTCAAGAAACTCCAAGCGCTGTTTTTGGAGACGCAGTCAAAACAGATGTAACGATTAACAACAACAACAGAGAGCTCACCTGTTTTAACCCGGTTCTTTCTACCGCCTATTACTGGGGTTTTGGCGAAGGGTTTGGCGTATGGACAATAACAGAGTTTGATGCAGACACCGTTCCTTTGTTATCGGCTTCTGCTACGTATTTTAACACTGCAAACACAATGAACTCCGAGCTACAAACAGAGGTTTTGGTTGCTATAATTGATAGCACAGACAACAATGTGGGGGCGATGGATACGCTTTTTCATAGCTATGAAACCATTGAAACCGACGATATTTTAGGTGTAAAAGTTCACTCTGTAGCGCTAAGCGATACATTTTTTAATCAACCGGATCAAGCGGTTTTTGTTATGTTCCGAGCGCTAACTGAAGCGGTTTGGGAGATAGCGGGATCCGACACAACTTTTTTGTATTCACCGTTTTTTATGAGTGACGATGGTGCATCTTGGTCTGGTCAAAGTGGAATGGCGGATACGTCAGGCAATTTCTTTGTACAAGGCGGAGGCGGTTTTGGAATGGAAGACTGGGCAGACTTCAGCATTGATTTGTGTGCAGATGTGCCTCCTCCCGATATTGCTTATAATGTCTATAAAAACGGAACGATGGTTGTAGAAGAAATAGAAGAAAACATCTGGACCGATGAATATGTATCTGCATCAACAGAGGCTTGTTATCAGGTTCATGGCGTTGTGCCGCGATATTTAAATATCGGATCAGAGGTTTTATATGTAATGCATGAAACAGACCCAACAAACGAAGAGTGCGCAAGCGCAATGAATGCTGCGCCGGGAGCGTTTAGCTTAACCACTCCTCCAGATGGTCACGTATCAATTATTCGACCAGAAAACATTGATGGAAACCAACTGTTTGCATGGTCTTTGTCTGCGGATCCAAACGGGCAGCCAGTAACGTACAGTATTTCTTGGACAGCAACTGTTAACGGAACAACCGTTTCTATTGATCAAGACACTTCCGGAAGAGCTGTGTTTGTGCCGCTAGATGACATTTATAGTGTGTTACAAGAAAACGGGATAGAGGACACGCTTGGGTTTCGTTGGAATGTGGTTTCAAGCGACGGTCAGCTGATGACAGAGTCAAGTAACGGCCCCAGGTATGTGATCTTTGATATTGGGTATATGTTAAGCAGCCACGAGGAGCTTGGTGTTCCCGATGTGTTTGCGCTACATCAAAACTATCCAAACCCATTTAATCCCGTTACAACTATTCGTTATGATGTGCCAGAGCAATCGAATGTTCGGGTGGATATATATAATGTGCTAGGACGAAAAGTTGCAGAGCTCGTAAATAAAACACATCAGCCAGGTTTTTACTCTGTAAGTTGGGATGGAACAAACACGATGGGTAGCGCGCTGGGTTCGGGTATGTATTTTTACCGAATCGACACAGAAAGCTTCACCGCAGTGAAAAAATTAATATTGGTTAAATAGGTTTTGATAGATATTTCCTCCGCATGCATAATTAATTGACAAAAACTTGACTCCTTCGAAGCGACTACTTATATTGGAGTTGCTTATCTTAATTGGGGGGGAGGCAATTTAAAACCTCGGGTAGAATTTTTTTGAAAGTTAATCTAGCTTAAGGGAGAGGTGTCATGAAATACATCGGTAAAGTAAG
>SHAT01000072.1 GCA_004213175.1 Pseudomonadota bacterium
ATCCATGCTAACCTCTGCTACATAGCTTGCCACCAGAGGGCCGAGGCAACCAGCAATTTGCACTGAACCGTCTATTACTGATGACTCCTTTAGACTCTGTCTGGCAAGTTTAATCGCTGTTTTATGAGCTAATTCTAACTTGTCACCAAATCCATGACTGGTCATTCTTGTTTTGCTGGCAGTATAAGTGTTCAAAGTAATTACCTTTGCACCGCTCAAAATAAAATCCCTATGAACTTTTGTGACAATATCTGGCTGATCGAACATTATTTTAACTGACCAGAGTGGGTGTGCTTTAGTCATTGAACGATTCTGAATTTCCTGTCCAACTCCCCCATCAAGTAAAGCAATATCTATCATTTTAAAATTTATTTAATTTTAATTTTTTTCACTTATTGATAAAAACCTATTAACACCTAAATTCCTAAAAGTTTTTTCCTCTCCAATTTCGTTCGAATCCCTTAAGAGACTGTTTATACTCATGTAAATTGTAAATTCTAACAGGAATATCACCTATTAGCGATAAAAAAATCAATGATTCAGACACATCATTAACATGAAAGACAAGGACTTTAAAGCAGTGAATTAAACGTGACCCTCTCGAATGCGAAGAAGTTTGAATAAGCGTTCAATAACAAGCGGGATTATTTTTTCAAATGGGTTAAACAGCCGCTTCGGTAGTTAAACTTATTTTTCCACAACTCGATAGTGGTACTCAGAGAAATTTGGTGGGAAGGAAAGGAAAAAATATTACAATCCGTATCAAAAGCGTTGAGACCAACATTGTCTCACATATTATCAGGTATTCCTGTTGACAAAGCTCTTTATAACTTACCAACAAAATAACCAGATCCAGGTAAAACCAACTGCTGATTATTTATTGTACAAGAACGTTTCAAAGCTTTAGGAGTGAGATCTTGATCTACTTTGACAGGCAATTTAAGGTGGTGTTCTTCTACAGAAAAATTGGCGGCAATTAGTATTGTTTGATTTACTGTTTTTCTTTCAAAAACAAAACATTTGCCTTCAATCAAGATTTCTCTGAAATTCCCTATTTGTAATGCAGGATAATTTTTTCGGATTGTTAACATTTCTTTTAATACATGAAAAGTACTGTTTGGGTCTGCTACCGCCTTATCAAGAGTTACAGTGTTTTTGGCAGGAAGCCAGGGTTTTGCTCCCTTGTTAAACCCTTGATTTGAGGCTTTAGAATCCCATGGGAATGGGAGACGGCAACCATCTCGTCCTTTAATTTCAGGCCAGAAACGAATCCCCTGAGGATCTTTAACTTCTTCTTTTGAAATTGGATATTCTTCCATATCAATTTCTTCGCCATAGTAAATAATTGGTGTCCCTCTTAAAGAAAGTAACAAAAGCAGCATCATTTGTTGAAATCCCTCTCTTTCGTAAAAACAATTGTATCGGCTCATCATGCGAGTGCAGTCATGATTACTAAGTGACCAACAGGGCCAACCGTCCTCAATCATATCTTCTGTAAAACGTACTACATGGTCAAAGTACTCTGCGTTCATTTCTTTATTCAACATTGCAAAGGTATAAGCCATATGTAGTCCATCACCGTGCTTGACATAATCTGCACCAAGTTTTAAAGTTTCGTCTAAGCCTTCACTGCTTCCGATTTCTCCAACAGAGACGATTGAATTACCTTCGTCAAAGATTGTACGCAAATAGTGAATAAATTCTATATTTTCTGGTCGATCTTTTGAGTATTTTGTAATGTAACTGCTAAGAGGGTTTGCTTCCTGACCATCCTCTAACGGTCTTGAATTAGGAGGTCTTTTAGGGTTATCTCGTAACTCTTGATCATGAGCATAGTAATTTGCTGTGTCTAATCGAAAACCGTCTACACCACGCTTCATCCAGAAGCGGACCACGTCTGCTAAAGCCTCTCTCACCTCCGGATTGTACCAATTGAGATCCGGTTGCTCAGCTAAAAAGTTGTGTAGATAATATTGTTCACGTTGCGGTTCATAAGTCCAGGCGGCACCGCCAAAAACCGCAAGCCAGTTATTTGGCTGAGAGCCATCAGGTTTTGGATCTGCCCAAACATACCAGTCGGCTTTGGGATTAGTGGAATCCGAGCGAGACTCTTTGAACCATTCATGTTGATCTGAAGTGTGATTGAGTACTAAATCCAAAACAACCTTGATATTACGTTTATGTGCTTCAGCTACCAAATTGTCAAAATCTTCCAACGTTCCATAGTCTTCATCAATGTTACAATAGTCACTCACATCGTAACCAAAATCTGCTTGTGGTGAAGTAAAAAATGGAGAAAACCAAATTGCGTCAATACCTAACCCCCCGCCGTTTCCGTCATTAAGATGATCTAGTTTTTTCGTTACGCCCTGTAGGTCACCAATCCCATCGTTGTTTGAGTCGTAAAAACTTCTGGGGTAAATCTGATAAAAAACGGCTGATTTCCACCAGTCTTCATTTAATAAAACATTTGGATAGTTATTCTTAGGATTCATTTTTTCTTGATAAATAATAAGTTATATTTGAAACATAACTGAGATTTATACAATACGCTTAGTGTTTCAGGATTTAACTGAACCAGTAACCAACCCGCGTACAAAGTAACGCTGCAGAGTAAAAAAGACAATCAGGGGTACTACAATAGAGATGAAAGCGCTGCTGGTTAATATCTCCCAGTTATCGCCGCGTGAACCCAATAGTTCCCGTAATTTGGAAGTTAGTACAATTTGGTCATCTTTTTTTCCTAGAAACACGAGTGCGACCAGCAAATCGTTCCAAACCCATAAAAATTGAAAAATAGAAAATGAAGCCAAAGCAGGAACTGATAAAGGAACCACAATCCGTGTAAAAATCTGAAAATGGCTCGCGCCGTCAATTTTGGCGGATTCTATAACCTCCCTAGGTAAACTACCCATATAGTTACGCAGTAAATAAATTGCGAGTGGCAAGCCGAACCCAGTATGGGCTAACCATATACCGGGATACGATTTTGCTGATACACCAAAATAATTTCCGATGTCATTATAAATGCTCAACAATGGAATTAACGACATTTGTAACGGTACGACCAGTAATCCAACCACAGAAATAAAGAGGAATTGTCTCCCGGGAAATTGCATCCAGGCAAAAGCATATGCAGCAAAAGATGCAATCATGATGGGGATTACTGTTGCAGGAATGGTGACTTTCAGAGTGTTGATAAAAGATTGTCCAACTCCTTCGGAGGTTAATACTTCATAATAATTGTCCAATGAAAAAGTAGGTGGTACTTTTGCGACATAAAAAATTCTTTTCCCCCGTTTGTGCGTAAAAGGAACAGCTGAAATCCACTCATAATCACCATTTTTTTTCAGTGTAAAAAGACTCCCGTCTTTAAATATTGCAGTTTCCCCTGCATTATTAGCAGTCAGGTCACGGAAGTTTGTACTGAATGTCTGAATTAATTTACCCCCTGGTTCAATCAATTTCCCAGAAATAACATAATTTCCATCTAGTTCATACTGTTCATTAGAGATTCCGGTCCTCCTGAATTCATTCCTTTCTGTGGTTGAAAGTGCAGTCCACCATCCTGTAAGTGCAAGTTGATCCTTGTCACGGAATGAACTCACCAGCAAACCGACAGTAGGTAAAATCCAGAGCAGTACTAAAAACAGTAGTCCGGTTGAATTGAGGATTGTAGAGAAGCAGAATTTTTGATCTGACGCTGGTTTCATCGTCCTTCCTCTTCTCTACGGAAATTTCTGATATTCCAAATCATAATAGGAATTACTGCAATCATTATCATCAGTGCAATCACACTCCCCCTTCCAGAATCTCCTCCCCCCCGGAACATCCAGTCAAACATCAGATTTGCCAAAACTTCTGTATTCCACTGACCGTTTGTCATGGCAAGCACAATATCAAAAATCTTAAGTACTATGATTGTGATTGTCGTCCATACAACCATGATTGTTACTAAAATTTGTGGAATCATTATCCTGAAAAAAATCTGTATCTCATTTGCACCATCTATACGTGCTGCTTCCAGAGATTCTTCTGGAATTCCGCGGAGTGCTGCACTGAAAATCACCATGGCAAAACCTGTCTGAATCCAGATCAAAATCACCATCAGAAAAAAATTGTTCCAGAAAGGAAGTGTTATCCAGGCTTGAGGTTTTGCCCCGAACAACATGACAAAGGCATTCAAAATTCCAATTTGCTCGATATCCGGTCCTCGATAATCATAAACAAATTTCCAAATCACACTTGCACCTACAAACGATATTGCCATTGGCATAAAAATTAAAGACTTGGCAAGTGTACCCCATGAGACTTTATCGGCAAGCACTGCTACCAGTAAACCAAAAACAACACTCAAGGTTGGTACAAACACCAGCCACAAAAGATTGTTATAAATTGCCTTCATGAACTCAGGATTTCCAAAGGCCCAAAGATAATTTTTTAGTCCTACAAAATCAAAACCTCCAAAGTTAAAGAAACTCAATCGGATTGTTTCATAAACAGGATAGACTAGATAAACACAGAGCAGAAATAAAGCCGGAGCCAAAAAAAGCCACGGCTGGATTGCTCTGCGCCATTGATCTTTATAGGATGATAAACCTTCCGCATCTGAAAATATCCTCTCTAGTAAATAATTACTTCCAGCAAAATACAGGACGCAAACTCCTATACCAGATACAACGGCAATTAATGAGTCTAATAGTTGTCCTGCCATAAAGGATCAAATGAGAAGCGTAAAAGGAAGGTGCCGAAAAAGGAATTTAAAACAGTCTATTATCGAATACACTCTTACGCATCGGCTTTTCATGAAAAGCCGATGCGCGATAGGAAAAGTGCATCTTTTAAGACAGTGCCTTTAACGGTCGTTAAAGAAAGATTATTTTACTTAATGGAATCCCAACTGGCCTGTACATTATCAGCGACCTTTTTAGCCGAAGCTCCGCTAACAAAATAAACCATTTGACTCCAGAAGGAACCCGCACCAATAGAACCAGGCATTAAGTCTGAACCATCAAAGCGGAATGTGGTTGCGTTTTGCAGGATTTCTCCTTGTTTTCGCAAAGTCCCGCTCGAATACTGGTTCAGGTCTACGCCTTTATGAGGTGTTAAAAAACCTGCTCGTGCCATCCATATTTCGTGGGCTTTTGGATGTTGCAGATACTCCATAAAAGCTCGTGTTGCACCACTGTCCTTGGTCATGGCTATCAAGGTTCCACCACCCAGAACGGGATTCCCCAAATTTTTAGTGGAATAGGAAGGGAAGTAGAAGAAATCTGCATCCGATCCAACTTTCACACTTTTTGGAAAGAAAGCAGGAATAAAGCTTGCTTGACGATGCATGTAGCAGCGCGGCGGTACCGTAAACAAACCTTTCGGACTATCTCTGAAATCAGTTGATCCAACCGCAGCCATTCCACCATCTACATAATCACTGTTTTTTGCAAATTTTCCAAAAGTCTCAATAGCACTAACAATGCGTGGGTCATTGAACTTAATATCATTGCTCACCCAACCATCATAAACAGCAGGAGGATGTGTTCGTAGCATTAGATCTTCAACCCAATCGGTTGCGGGCCAACCTGTGGCATCGCCCGATCCAAGTCCGATACACCATGGTGTGCCTCCGTCCTTGACTATTTTGTCACTTAACACTACCAGTTCTTCCATAGTATTTGGTACTGAATAACCACTGTCTGCAAAGTTTTCTGGAGAATACCAAACAAGTGATTTAACATTCACGTTATAGAAAAATCCGTAAAACTCTTTCTTGCCGTTTTTGTTTTTATATGTACCAAGATCAACCCAGGACTGACCCGCAGCATAATTTTTCTTAACCCAATTAGCGCTTTTGCTGCCAAGGGGTACCAGTCCACCAATGGCTGCCATATTTGCAGCAAGACCAGGTTGAGGGAAGGCAGCAAGATTTGGCGGACTGCCCGCCTTGATATCAATCACAATTTGCTGTTCGAAACTGTCCGAACCGGCATAGTCAACCTTTGCTCCCGTAGACTTTTCAAAATAGGCTATAACTGCCTCAAAACTATCTTCATCTGCAGTCAGCCAAGGCCCAGCGATCGAAACTGTTTGACCGCTGAGGTTCGGCCCATTATACTCACCTGCCAACGCAGGTATACTAATAAGTGCTGCGGAAATAACTGTCAGCAACGTTCTTTCAATGGCGCTCAAGAAATAATTCATATCCCAACTCCTATTCTTCAATTAGTAATATCGGCAAGGTAGTTCCCCATACCGTAACCGGCTTCAAATATCTTCCAAAACGTTTTGGAAGATATTTGAACACCCACATAATCTAAAACTACTCCCCATATTTTTAAATGTCAACAAATATTTTATTTTACCTCCAGATTATTTATTTTTATAAAACAGGACTTGACATATGCGACTTAAAGCTAAAACTTAAAAGGCTAAAAAAGATGTGGAAAAATCAGGTATTTTGGCAGAATCTAGACTTTGTGAGCCTTTTTATAAAAGCTCGATAGCTGAATCTTCAAGCCAGAAATGGAGACAATCCAAAGAACTATCAGTTGTGTGACTTATAAGACACAAGGGAAAATTTTGAAAAATTAATGTGCTCTCTTTTTTCTACTTCGAAAAAAAGTATTTTAGCCCTTTTACCTAACCAGCAAGAATAGTTTCAATTTTTTTCATTGTAAGCATTTTTCAGAAAACCAATGTCCATTAACTTGCGCCAATTAGCGAAATTACTTGAAATTTCTCCTACTACAGTATCAAGGGCACTTGCAGGATATTCTGATGTAAGTTCAAAAACTCGTAGGCTTGTGCGGGATGCAGCCGAAAAGTACAATTACCATCCAAATCCTTTGGGGCAAAGACTTCAAAAGGGAAAAACCGAAACTATAGGCATTGCCCTTTCTCCCGGTCAAAACTATTTTAAAGATACATTTTTCCTGGATTTACTAGCAGGAATTAGTGTTAGTTTGAGTAAGATCGGTTACGACTTAACAATCGCTGTTGCCCCTGAATCAAGTCAAGAAATTAAATCTTTGCAGAGAATGGTACAGGGTAAACGGGTAGACGGTGTTATATTAACGATGACTAAAGCACAGGATGAACGTATTTCATATTTACTGGATCAAAAATTTCCTTTTGTTTTGTACGGTAGAACAGAAGATTCAAGACCTCATGCATTCGTGGACATGGATGGAGAATTAGCATTTTTTGAAGCCTGTAAATCACTAATTGAGTTAGGTCACAAAAGGATAGCACTGATTAATGGTGAACAGGAATACATGTTTCCAATATTCTGTCTTGAAGGCTACCGCAAAGGCTTAAAATCTGGAGGGCTTACTTTTGTCCCGGAATTGGTAAAAGAATGGAAGCCACAGGATATGCATCTCAATGGTTATGAACATACCTTAGCATTAATGAGCCTTGAGCAACCGCCGACTGCTATTCTTTTTCATACTGGAATTGCATCAGGGATATTACAAGCTCTGCGAGAAATTAATTTAACTGTAGGCAGGGATGTTTCCCTTATAAGTTATGACGATTTGGAAATTGCAAAAACAAATAATCCACAGTTGACAGTGATGCGTCCACCGGGAAAAAATGCCGGTGAGAAGCTTGTAGAAATGCTGATGGAAGTCATTGATGGACGTTCTCCAGAATTATTGCATCAAATTTGGCAGGCGGAAATGGTGCCGAGACAATCCACCAGTAAGTTTAAAACACGCTAAAGAGAACATAGTGAATAATATTCCGGAAAATTTCGTTTGGGGCGTCTCAACTTCGAGTTATCAAATTGAGGGCTCGGTGGAGACGGATGGGCGCGGAAAAACTATTTGGGATACATTTTGTGAAAATCCGAAAAACATCATTGATCAAAGCAGTGGTGCGGTTGCCTGTGATCATTATCAGCGTTATCCGGAAGACATCCTCTTGATCAAAGATCTTGGAGCAAAAGCCTATCGTTTTTCCACTGCATGGTCGCGTGTTCAACCTGAAGGTTTCGGAAAAGTAAACAAAGCCGGAATAGATTTTTACAAACGTCTCGTTGATTCTTTGTTGGAAAATAATATTGAACCGTGGCTTTGCCTAAATCACTGGGATTTACCACAAGGACTAGAAAATCTTGGTGGTTGGCGTAGCAGAGATACCGCTTTTCGTTTTGCGGAATATGCAGAAATTATTGGCAAAAATCTGGGTGATCTCGTCCCGAATTTCATCACACACAATGAACCGAATGTAGTTGCTTTGCTTGGACATGGCTGGGGCTGGCATGCACCTGGTATGCAGTCTGCAGATGCGGTGATGGCAGTTACGCATCATCTGAATCTAGCGCATGGCCTGGCGGTCTCTAGACTTCGTAATACGGTACCTGAAGCAAAGCTTGGGACAGTAATCACCATGCAACCTGTAATAGATTGGGAGAATGATCCTGATGGTAGTGCACGTCTGGACGCTCTCTCAAATCGTGCTTTCACTGATCCGGCATTACTAGGAACTTATCCGGATTTAATTTCTGAAGAAATTTCTGATTTTGTGCAAGAAGATGATTTACGGACAATTCATCAGCCACTTGATTTTTTTGGATTAAACCATTACACCACAGTGCGAGCCCGCTCTTCTCAGGATACAGCGTTGGGAGTAAAAATCATTCAACCTCCTCTGGAAATTCCACAGACGGTCAAAGGTTGGGAAATCAATCCTGAAATGCTTTATCAGCAATTACTTGAACTCAAAAATCGTTATGGTAATCTACCTATCTATATTACAGAAAATGGTTGTGCGGCACCGGACAAATTAGATTCTGCAGGGAGGGTTTCTGATCCAGATCGTGTTGCTTATTTCCGAGATTATTTGCTCGCGGCTTCTCGTGCAATTAAAGGTGGTGTGAATTTAAAAGGTTATTTTGCATGGTCACTTATGGATAATTTTGAATGGGCTGATGGCTACACCCAGCGTTTCGGTATTGTTTATGTGGATTTCCCAACCCAAAAACGAATACCAAAAGATTCTTTTTATTTTTTGAAAAAAATTTTTCAAAACAAAACATAATACTTATAATTTGCGTGATGTAAGAAATCGTTCCTGAGTTAAAAAAACTATATAGAATAACGTTTTTTTGCAAATCTGATTATTAGGTCTCACAATATTGATCTTGACTCAAAAATCAATTTGTGAAACTCTAATCTACTATTTACCTCTGTTGTAATATTATCCAAACTATTTGTTAATATCTTCCAGCTCCTGCATCTCAACCAAGCCCTTGTATAGAACCTCATCTGTGACCTGACTGATGCTAAGCCCAGTACGCTCTGACATGGCCACAAGGGTGCGCTTGAGGTCAGGGTGGATAGTGGCGCTGAGTACGGGGCGCTTCTCGTAGTTGTCTCGCCTTGGTACACGGACATTGTTCATACTTAATCTTGGGTTTTCGAGCATTTTCCTCCTTTGAATTTATCCCTAAAAATCATACCTTTTCTTAACATATTTTAACCTGATGTTTTTGAATGTTTCTTTGGTATGTCAGAGCATTAATAATTTGTAAATCGTTGATATAGCTGCTTCTAATAGATAATATCTTTGATAGCATTAGGCATCATAAGTTTTTTTTACAGGTAATTATTCTAGCTTACTGCTTTCGTCATTTAACTGGGATGATTCATACTTTTTCTTTCGTGGAAAATACCTCTTCTCGGCCCTACGGAAGACTACCCATGCCCCCTCTGCCCCCACCTTAAAGTCCGGCCAGACTAAATCCTTAACCATCTTAGACAACATTATGGCAGTTTCTAACTGTCCTGCATCGTACTCTAGGAAATCTGCAGGTTTTTCAAATTCTACCTGCCACCAGTCTCGGAATTGGGTTATGCTGCTATTGTCATTAAACTGCTTCAGTGGCTCAGTATCAGTCTCTTCCGGTTCTGACCTTGGTGGAATCTTAATCTTCAACATAAGCTGCCTGTTATTTCAAAGAATTGCATGGCTGTCCACAGTAGTGCCCATAGTAAATGATGCAGTTTATGCTTGATAACCCCTGTGTTTGCAAGGTCTGAAGTGGCTGTCCACAGTGTCCATAGTATAATCGCATACTTATTATTATTATTATCAAATTACTCTTGTTTAAAAAAATCTCAGTTAAATAGAAAGTACTGTGGACACTATGGACACTTACCTTATTCCTAGTTTTTGCAACGGATTACGTGGCCATAGTAGATTCATTATACTGTGCATACTGTGGACATACTGTGGACACTATGGACAGAACCACTCAGAAGCTGAATCCCTTCATAAATGCTAATTCTACCATCTTCTGTTCGTATCCTAGACTTGTTTACCCCCAGACGTTTCAATTCTTGTCCGAGTTTATTATCTGAGAGCACCTTATATCCTTTATCCTCGCAATACTGTTTATAGCTGCTTCGCAATTCATTTGCATCTACCGTGGCATTGCCCTCAACTACACACTCTTCTTCAATAAATAACTGCAATGGATTTGTGGCCCTCCTAAACTCATTGTGACAATCTTCCATGTAAGCCGATTTAGTCATGATCCATTTTTGCTGGCCCAATCTTTCCAATCCTTCAAGTGCCCAGTT
>SHAT01000073.1 GCA_004213175.1 Pseudomonadota bacterium
TTGGACTTAGGAGACATGACTTCGATCATCTCTATGACGCAGTCGTATCGCTATTAAATGAACTTGATATCCCGAGCGACCTCGCTGCGCTCAATGTTCGCGAGGATCAGATTGGCGAGATTGCACAGAAGGCCCATTCCGATGCAGCAACGAAAACCAATCCTATCCCTGCTACAGTCAATGATATCGAAACTCTTCTCAGCCAAGCCTTGTCACTCGCCCGGTAAGACTGTCTGTGATTTAGAGCGTACAGGCCTGAGCATCAGTCAGGAGACTGTTGTGTTTTCTGTTCTTTTGGGTCAGTTAAATGTAGTGGAGAACAAAATAGAGGCAATAGTGCTATATTATCCCCAGTTAGCAACCCCCAATAATTCTTCACAGTCAGACTACATCCAAGAAAATCACTACACGCATGAGTGAAATATAGAAAATCAGCCCGGCTAAACCGATTGTTTGATAGTTTCTCTATCATGTGGTTGGATATTTCAAAAAATTTTTTGTACACAAACCTCGACACTTGACAAAATTTCAAAATTGAAATAGTCTGATCTCCTTGATAAAAATATGTTTTTTTATTATTTTAAAAACCTTTAAAAAAGTGCTGATATGAAAAATAAAAAATACTTCAACTTTACTTTTCTAATTAGTGTTTTGTCGTTTTTTGTTTTAATGGGAAATTCTATCTTTGCCGCTGAATTTTCTTGGAAATTTAATAATGGACTCCCTGAAACAAGAAATGAATCGAAAGAATTGGATAGATTTGCCGCCGATGTAAAAAAAGCAACAAATGGAGGTCTTGATATAAAGGTTTACCACGGTGGTTCATTAGGACTCAAGAATAATGATGTACTAAGATGGTTGCCAACTGGAGCAGCTGAAATGGGTCTAGTCTGGGCGAATTATCTCGGAAGAGATGCTCCAGCTCTGAATGCTGTATACATTCAGGGTTCAGTTGGTTCATCTGAGGAGCACATCAAAGCAATTCCTGTTTTAAAAGAAATTTATTCTTCAGAATTAACGAAATGGGGAATTGTGCCTTCTGGTTTTATGGGACTTCCTATTTTATACGCATCAATATTTTGTAAAGGTGAAAAAGTTAATACTCTTGATATGTTAAAGACAAAAAAATTAAGGGTTTGGAGCAAAGATATGGTTGATACATTTAAGAAATTGGGTGTTTCAGCACAAATTATTGGACAAACTGAAATGTATGTTGCCTTAAAAACTGGTGTAGTAGATTGTGCTGTATATCCTGCACTATATGCCCATACCGTATCCTTACAGGAAGTTACAAATTCTGCATCATATCTTTATCCTATAGCTGGTCTTCCTTATGTATTAGGTGCTTCAGAACGTAAATGGGCAAAACTTCCTCAGTCTTATAAAAACGCTGTAAAGGATGCTGCTGATAAACTTTTTCAACGTTCCACGGATTATTCAGATGATGAAGCAAATGAAATGAACGCTAGAAGAAAACTTGAAAGTAAAGGAGTAGATTGGTTAATTGATTTTTCACCTTTAGATCAAAGGGCTTTTCTAGATGCTGCAGCTGAGACTTGGAAAGAGGCGGCTAATGAAGCTGGGGGAGAGGCTCCAAATAATCGTTCTAAAATACTCCAAGCTATAGGTAGATAATACCTATTATTATACTTCAATAATGGGAGTATCAAGAATTCTGATGCTCCCAATGCCCACTATATTTAATGTCAAAAAGTAGTATCTTCGAGAAACTTCTTCGAAGTTTGCTAATTCTATCTTCTTTAGCAGGCTTTGGAATGGTAATAATCGTATTCTTAAGTGTATTTCAAAGATATGTTTTAAAGTCTCCACTATCTTTTTCAGAGGAACTTGTCGGCCTATTGTTATGTTCAATGCTCTTTTTATCCCTTCCTCATATTTCTAATTCTGAAAAACATGTAAAAATTAATTTGGTCTTTAATTTACTTTCAGATAGAGCAAAATTATTTACATCAATTCTTTCATCTCTAGTTATGATCACTTTTTGTTTCTGGATGATAGTTGAAACCATTCCTTGGCTGGATTTTGCAATTAGACTTAATCTAAAGACCGAGAATTCTAGATTAATATTATTTCCATGGATGGGAGTAATACCTTTATCTTTATTTTTAAATATTATTATTTCATTAAAAAAAATTTATAAAATCTATAGTTAAGTCTAAAGTATGTTTTGGACAACTCTCCTTTCTGTCTTAATTTTTTCGGCTTCTACTGGAGCAGCATTGGGTGCCTCACTCGGATTAACTGGTTTAATTATTCTTCATTTTTTTGCTGAAGGTGCTACTTCCCTAGCTTTAAATGCTGTATGGAATGTTCTTAACGAATTTACCCTTAGTGCAATTCCGTTATTCATTATAATGGGAGAAATTTTATTAGAATCTGGAGTGAGTCAAAAAATATATAGCTCTTTGTCAAGTATTTTTCGGCATATCCCTGGTGGTTTACTCCACACTAATATTGCAGTTTGTTCTGTTTTTGGTGCAATTAGTGGATCATCTCTTTCTACAGCAGCAGCTGTAGGATCAGTTGCTTACCCAGAATTGTCGAAAAGAAATTATAATGAGCCAATGGTAGTGGGAAGTCTTGCTGGAGGGGGTACTTTGGGATTGTTGATTCCACCTAGTTTATCGCTTTTGATATATGGAGCTCTGACCGAAACTTCTATTGGTAAACTTTTTATGGGAGGAATATTACCTGGGATTTTAATGGCAATTCTTTTTATGCTCTACATCTTTATTCGTTGCATAAAAAATCCAAAATTATGGAATTCAGATAACTGTAATGAAGAAAAATTAAGTTTTTCAATAATTAACTTATTGAAAATATGGCCTATAGCATTCCTAATTTTAGCTGTAATGGGATCAATAGTCTTTGGTATCGCAACTCCAACCGAAGCTGCTGGAGTAGGAGTAATCAGTTCTTTATTATTAGGTCTTTTTTGGGGTGACCTTTCTAAAAAAAAAATTTTTAAATGTTTTTATAATTCAGCAATAACGTATGGTTCAATTGGTTTTGTCGTAGTAGGTGCAGTCATTCTAGCTCAGTCAATAAGTATTTTAGGAATACCACAAGAGCTTATTGAAACAATTCAAAATATGGGTATAAGTAAGTATTACGTACTTACGCTAGTTGTATTGATTTATCTGATACTAGGATGTCTTTTTGATGGATTATCTTTAATGGTCATGACTCTTCCAATTGTGTTCCCTTTAATGACAAACCTAGGGTTTGACCCAGTATGGTTAGGTGTCATTATTACAATCATGATTGAAATTGGTCAAATAACTCCTCCAGTTGGTTTGAATTTGTCTGTTTTGGTAGCTGTTACGGATAATAAAGTAGGACTAGGTGAAACTGCTATTGCTACAAGTCCTTATTGGATTTTACTTTTATTTGGAATATTAATTGTTACAATTTTCCCATCAATCGTATTATATATGCCAAATAATTTAATGTAGGCAAGAAAAAACTATAAAGTATTTTCAGGAATTTCCTCACCGTTTAATTTTAAATTATATATCATTTCCGATTTTAAAGAATCAGAAACAGCGCAATATTTTTTATGCCCCAATCTAATAGCTTTCCAAAAGCGTCTAGCATTGATGTCCCCTTCTACAATAAAAGTACATTTTATCTTAACAAAAGATGTGGGCATTTCTTCACGCCTTAAACCTTCAGTTTGAATATCTATTTTACTTATGTTTTCAAGATTTTTTCCAAGTAGCATTGTTACATCAATACCTATACAACCAGCAACACCAACCAAAATTAATTCCATTGGTGTTAAGCCTTGACCATCTCCACCATAATTTTTTGTTGCATCCATTTTAACGTCAAATCCTGATGGACATTTGGACAAAAAAGTTCTTTTCCCACCCCAGCTTGTAATAACAACCATAAGTTCTTTAATTAATATTTTTAAAAAATTATTAACATCCTGTTAAGTTATCAATATATTATTATATCCCAAAGAAAAAAGCACTATTCGCACGAGAGGGATTAGATTATTAGGTGTCCATATAGGTGTCCATCGTTCCGGGTTTTTCTTCCTTTTGTTACAAACATTTCAACTCCATCATCCCCTGTTAGCAACCCCCACTAATTCTTCACAGTCAGACACCCTCCAAGTAAAATCTCCACTTCCTTGAGAAACAAACAGGTTGGTTGTATACTTGAAGTAATTTAAATTTTGTATTGGACAGCAAAAAAATCTTAATTTTAATCCTAGGAAAAAATGAAACGGATATTGATTACAGGTGCAAACAAAGGAATAGGTCTAGCTACTGTTGCAAAATTACTTGGTTCGTACGATGAAACATTTCTTCTACTGGGTTCCAGAGATTCAAAAAAAGGCCAGCAGGCCCTCAATTCATTATTGGATATTCAACCAGAATGGAAAGATCGGCTTGATTTAATTCAAATTGATGTTGAACAAGACCTTTCAGTAAATTCTGCAGCAGAGGAAGTTGTAACAAAATTTGGAAAGACCCCAAGTCCTCTTTACGCTATTGTAAACAATGCAGGTATTGGGGACTCCATGCTGGGTTTGAATAAAGTCCTTCAGGTCAACACTTTTGGCCCAAAACGAGTTTGTGATGCGTTTCTCCCTCTATTGAACCCCTCCATTGGGCGGGTAGTAAATGTTACTTCTGCTTCAGGTCCTCTTTACCTTGCAGGTAGCAGTAATGAAACTAAGAAACTACTCACAAATCCTGAGGTCTCATGGACTGAAATTGAAAAATTTATGTCAGAATGTCTAAAATTGGAATCTGAGCGAACTACTGATTGGGGTGGTGATTGGTCTGCTTATGGAATTTCCAAAGCTTGTACCAACGCATATTCTATTTACTTGGCTAAGAAGAACCCTAATCTAACTATAAATGCATGCACACCCGGGTTTATTGAAACTGATTTAACTAGACCTATGGCTGAGTCTAATGGTAAGACACCAGCAGAAATGGGGATGAAATCTCCAGAGGAAGGAGTATCTGCAAGCGTATTTTTGTTAATGGGAAATCCAAGCGGAAGTGGACACTATTATGGAAGTGATTGTGTTAGAAGCCCTCTTGACAAATACAGGTCGCCAGGTGATCCTCCATATACAGGTTAATTGGGTTCAATTTTTTATTTTTCAAATTAAATAAAATTATTTTTAAATCTTGGTTTATGAAATATATTTATCATTTATTATTCACTTTAATACTAATTGTAATTCATAATGTTAGCGTTGCATCAATTAGTATTTATGAACTCCATGCCAAAAATATCGATGGCAGGGAGGTTTCTCTAAGTGATTTTAAAGGGCAAGTATTGTTGGTCGTAAACACTGCATCACGGTGCGGATTTACTCCTCAATATAAAAGTATGGAAAAAATCTATAATCAATACAAAGAACGAAGTTTTGTTGTTTTGGCCTTCCCAAGTAATGATTTTCGTCAAGAACTTTCAAACAATAAAGAAATAAAAGATTTCTGTGAAGTAAATGAAATAAGTTTCCCTATTTTTGCTAAAGGAAAAGTTAAAGGATTTGAAAAACAAGAAGTATTTAAATATCTGACAGAAGACTTAAATGGTAGAAGTAGAGGTGAAATACGTTGGAATTTTGAAAAATTTCTAGTTAACCGTGAAGGGAAACTATTTAAACGTTTTCGTTCTAGCCTGGATCCAAATCAAAAAGAGATCACCAAGGCTATAGAATCACTTCTATAGTAAAACATCAAAATTGTAGTAAATTAGAAATTAATTTGTTCTAAAATGATCATTTGGAATAATGGAAATAAATTCAAAGTATTTAGGTATTCTTTGCATTACTTTAGCTCAAGTATTCTTTACTACTCAGGACATGGCAATCAAGTTTATAAGTGGAAATTATGCTTTACATCAGATCATATTGATTAGAGCAAGTGTAGCAATCTTATTCACACTTCTTGTTTTTATACCAATAGATGGCGGGTACAAATATCTCCTTAGCAAGCAACTAGGTCTTCATCTTTTAAGGGGATTTGGAATAGTAGTCGCTAATCTTTGCTTTTTTACATCATTAGTTACTTTGCCACTGGCTGAAGCTGTGGCTATTTTCTTTATTGGACCATTGCTGATTACCTCACTGTCTGTATTACTAATCGGTGAAAAGGTTGGAATGCAAAGTTGGGTAGCTGTTTTTTTGGGACTTATAGGTGTGTTGATAATGCTCAGGCCAGGTTTTGGAGTTTTCAATCCTGCAAGCATGCTTCCTCTAGGTGCAGCACTAGCATATTCTCTGGTTCAGATCATGACCCGTAAAATGGGTGAAGCCGAAAAGGCTTCAACAATGGCCTTTTATATTCAACTGAATCTTGTTTTTTTTAGCAGTCTTATGGGCCTTATCTTTGGAGATGGGAATTTAGCCGATCCATCACAACCAATTATTTTTTATCTATTTCGGGCCTGGATAGTACCAACCTGGCAGGACTTGATGATCATGTTTGGGATAGGGATGTTTAGTGGGTTGGGGGCCTATTTCATAAGCCAGGCGTACCGAATTTCAAAAGCGGGAATAATAGCACCATTTGAATATGTAGCCCTCCCGTTATCTATTTTTTGGAGTATCACTATTTTTGGAGATTGGCCTGATATAGTATCCTGGCTGGGTATTGTTTTAATTGCTGGAGCAGGACTCTACGTAGTTTACAGTGAAACAGTTCAAGGTAGAAAAAATGATCTTTACCGTCCTATACCACGAAACCGTTAAGCCTACTAAAACTTGTTAACCTTGGAAAATCTCTTCTGAGTAACCCCCACTAATCCTTAACAGTCATAAACCAGCCTACAATTTCTCCAATTCTTGCAAAACAAACCTATTAATGTTAATTATGCCACTTGCTACTACAAAATAATTTAAGTAGAAATTTTCCATATTATTCAGCATTCTCGTTGCCTTTTTAAGTGAAGTGGTTTTTGTTGATATAAAATACAAATAAGAAATAAAATGGGGTTCAAAGGGAAACTACATTGGATGATACTTGTGATGTTGCCCTTATTCCTTCTTGCTGGTTGCAGTGATCTAGAACCTGATATGCAGGATACTAGGACTGTCAGCCTGAATATGGACTTTCATGGTAAATCCTCCTCACGCAGCATCTCCAGTGTTTCTGCAGCAGAACTGAGCCAGTATAATACCCACCTTATTCTTGCCATGCCTTCTTGGGAATACTTGACGAGTAGCTACAAGAATTTTTTCAGTAGCTTTGCACAAGAATTAATGAATACGGTAGACAAGAAGGTTAGCCTGGAAATTCCCCTCAATACACAGATGAAAATCTTTGCCTTTCTCTTCAAAGAGAACTACAGTATGTATGAGTTGTTCTCTATAACCCGTGAAGTTGGCTACTACGGAGAATCACAACCTTTCTCTATCGATGCACAGACAAATAATCTCAGTTTAGGTATCAGTTTGATACAGGTCCCAAGTACAGGTAATGATACTGATGGGGATACGGATACAGCTGAAGAGGACACGGTTACAGGTGGGAGTAATGATACAGGCATTGATACTGATGGGGAGGATGATACAACATCCCCTAGCAATACAAGCATCAGCATCAATTCCAATGCAGACAACGCCACCTCCACCAGCGTGATGTTATCCATCTCTGCTACAGATTCTGTTGGAGTCACAGGTTATTATGTTTCAGAAAGTAGTACCGCTCTGGGAAACAATTTTTCAGGATGGGTGAGTGTTACCAGCACGACATCCTATTCTGCTAATGTATCTTTTACGCTCAGTAGTGTTGACAATGAAAGCAAAACGGTTTTTGCTTGGTTCAAGGACTCAGCAGGTAATATCTCTTTGGCAACAAGTGACTCAATCATGGCAGTATATTATTATTGGAAACTTATCGCCAAGCAGGTTGACAGCGATAGCTTCACTGACGGTACTGACGAACTCTTTTTATCAAATGCTAGAGGCACTTTTCTGGAAAATGAAAATGATCCTAGCCAGTCTACCTTCATGTCCATTGGCAATCTGGAAAAAAGTAATTATGCTGATACGGATGAAAGATATAAGTTTAAGCTTTTATGGGGAGGGCAAGCAGTAGATTCATCAGGTATTACAAAGGAAGTCACATGGACTCAGACTTCTTGGTTGACAGAATCAACAATAACTAGCTTTACAGAAATAGGAACTTCAGGTTATGTAACAGGGGACTATGGACAAGGGTTTTTTGGTCTTGCCAAGTCTACTAGAAATGAATGTGTTTTAGATGGTGATGGAAGTTCTCATAATTATTGGTGGAATTGTGCTGGAGCTATAAGTAAACATAATGGCGGAATACCCGGACCATTAGGAAAGATTGCTTCTAGCATGTACCTCTACATTTGGTCACCTAGCAATTTATAAAATCTGAGATTCTTTAAAGGACAAACATACCCCATTATACCTAATCCTTTAGTGATTTTAATTGCTTCACAATCAGATACCTTCCAATTAAAATCCCCACATTCTTGTCAAATTCATCTATGATTGTTCTACATAAACTAAAATTATCAATTTATCTAAACAGATTCTTGAAATGTTGAAAGAATTACTTAAAAGAGATTACGTTATTCTTGACGGAGCAATGGGAACTAATTTATTCATGAAAGGTTTAACTTCTGGAGAATGTCCAGAGTCTTGGAATATTGATAATCCTAAAAAGATATTTGAAATTCATGAGAGTTTTGTGAATGCAGGTTCGGATATAATTGTTACAAACACATTTGGAGGCAATCAATTTCGTCTTAAGTTACATCAACTAGAATCTAAGGTTAAAGAACTTAATTATTCAGGAGCACAAATTGCTCGAAAAAGTGCGGGTAAAAAAGTTTTTATTGCAGGATCAATAGGTCCATCTGGCGAAATTTTAGAACCTTTAGGGAACTTAAAATATGAACTGGCTGTAAAAGCTTTTGGAGAACAAAGTTTAGCACTTGCAGAAGGCGGTGTAGACATGCTATGGCTTGAAACATTCTCTGACATTAAAGAGTTACAAGCTGCATTAGAAGGCTCGATGCAAACAGGATTACCAATTGTGGCGACAATGAGTTTCGATACCGTGGGGAAAACAATGATGGGCGTTTCACCTAATGAATTTGTATCATTCATGGAGAAACAACATAATGTTTTTGCTTATGGAGCAAATTGTGGTTTAGGTTTTGATGAATTACTGCAAACAGTTGGTCAGATGCAAAATGCTGGTGGTAAAAATGTTGTTGCTAAAAGTAACTTAGGTATTCCAGTTTTTCATAATGGTTTAATCAAATATAATACCACAGAAAAATCCCTTCTTGATTACGCTGTTAAAGCTAGAAACATGGGGGCACTATTTATAGGTGGGTGTTGTGGAACTGAGGCTAAACATATAAAAAAAGTTAAAGAAATTCTCAAAGCTTCACCATACGAATATTTAAAATACAAACAAAGTAATTCTTTAAACAGAGAAAATAAAAAACCGAAAAGAAGGAGAAGGAATAAAATAGATACAAAAAAAGTGTGATATTGCCACACCCCAAGAACTCTTCAAGGTCATCCGAGCATCCATTAAAAAACCACTAATTCCTCGCAGTCAGACAACCTCCAGGTAAAATCTCCAAATTCTTGAAAAATTCGTCTCTAAATCAGAGAAAAAGTCCTTGACATACGTGAGAAACAAGATTTACTATGTTCATTTTTAACCATAACCCTTATTGAAGGAGTTTATATGCCATATAAAATAATGATGTCTGTTGCAGCAGCAGTACCTCTAATATTTGCAGTTGCTTTTCTTGTTGTACCACATTTTTTTATTTTAGAGTCATACCCTAATGCAGAAGGATTAGCTTTGGAAATAGGAATAACTCAACGATACGTTATGGCAGGTATGCTGTTTATGGTTTTATGTATTGCATTTCAATCCAGAAACGTTGAGAAAGTGGATGACCAAAAGGCAATTCTTTTGGGTGTTTCTATCGGTACCGCTGTGATGTGTGCTGTCATAATTTTATTGGAAGGTCCCGGTCGTGGTCTTCCGTTGCTCGTGCCGCCAGTGATAGCCACAGGAGCATTAGCTATCCTTAGTTTCTGGTCACGCTCGAAACTAAGCTAATATAGCTTGAACCACATCTTTAACATAAATTTACTGCCAATAAAGGTAGATACTCGTACCTTAGCCTAGAATAAACTTTGAATACGGCTAATTCTCGATTAATTCATCGCTGTTAATGTGAGAAAACGGTCTTTATTGGCAGAAGTTTTGTGGGACACCACACTTTGATCCCAAATGATTAACTCCCACTAATTCTTCACAGTCAGACACTCTCCAAGTAATTCCCACTAATTCTTCACAGTCAGACACCCTCCAAGTATAACCACTACACGCACGCACGAGGGTAAATTATTAGGTGTCCATCGTTCCGGAAAAGGTGTCCATATAGGTGTCTATAAGCCATCACACTT